>JBFISM010000044.1:0-23643 GCA_041608535.1 Acidimicrobiia bacterium | reverse complement strand
TAGTGCGACTGGTCGGCGCAGCACGGATAGATCGCCATGTTGACGGTGGTCTCTGGGATCTCCGGTGCAGTCACCGGCGCCATCGCCTCCGTGCCGCCGGTGTCGTCACCGGTCGGCGCCGCGGTGGTGTCGGTGCCCTCGCCGTCCCCGCCACAGGCCGCGGCGACGAGCGCCAGTACCGCAAGGATCACGCCAAGTCGGGTGGCGAGCCCGTTCCTCCTTCTTGGTGAGTCGGGACTTCTCGTCAGCATCGGACGCATTTGACTCTCCTCCGATCGGGCGTTCGATCGTGCGCTCCTTGGGGCGGCGCAAGTCTCAGCGCCGCGCAACGGTCCTCCGGAATGCGAGAGACCGTGTCCTCCCTGATTGACCGATTCTTCCGTCGTAGGACGGGCATGTCAACTGCCGACAGCCTGGTGCCGACGTGTCAGACAGTGCACCGCCCGGGCTACTTGAGCCCGAGCTCTTCGAGCGCGGCGGCTGCGCCGTCGAGGTTGGACAGCTTCATGCTGGCGTAGTTGGGGGCGAAGATGACGCCCCGACCGCCAGCCCGATAGGTGGCGAGCACGCTTCGATAAGTGATGTCCGGTGTCGACATCGCCTGGTCCGGGCTCGTCCTCGGGGCATCGACGCCGAGACCCATGTACACCGGTACCCGTCCATCGACACCACGCACTGCATCGGCGCACTGGCCGAACACGTACGTGTCCGGATCGAGCCCCGTCGACACGAGGTCGTCCCATGGTGCCTCGTCCAGCCCGAGGAATCGATACATGATCGGGGTCACCTCCTGCGGGGCGACCTCGCGCAATATGCTCTCGTGAAACCAAATCATCTCCTTGGTGTAGATGCCGCCCGACTGGTGCTGGTAGGTGATGGGCTTGACCCAGTCGCTGTAGCGGGTCTGCTCCAGCCAGGGCCACTGCGCCTTGCGGATGGGGTTGAAGTGGTTTCGGTTCCACACGTTGAGCCCGAACTCGAGGTCGGCGTTGCACCACTTCACGATGCCGTAGAGCTCGCGGTCGAGGTCCTTGCTGCGCTCCAGCCAGAAGCGTTCCCAGACGAGGATCTCCGGGTGGCGCAGCAGCACCCTGAGGAACTCGATCAAGGAGCCGTCGACGAACTCCTCGCCCGCTCGGGCTCGTTGGAAGTAGTCGAACACCTCGAAGAAGCTGTTGCGCACGCGCTCGATATCGATGCCCCGCTGCAGGGCATGCCCGCGGCAGTGCTCGCAGAAGCAGGCCGGCGCCGAGCCCTGGATCATCAGATCGAGCGGGCTACGCCGCTCGTTGCACCACATCAACCCGTCGATGTCGTAGCTGCGGCACTGGTCCTCCACCATGGCGTGCCACCACAGCCGATAGTTCGGGTTGTTGGTGCACGGCTCTGGGCCGTGCCTGCCCAAGAGGTCCACCTCGAGCGTGTTGGGCAGGTTGGGAATATCGACGTTGTTCGCCGATCCGTGTCCGGCATACTTGAAGAGCGGCTCCATCAGCTCTGGCATCACCTTCATCCCGCGCTTGCGGGCTGCGGGGATCACCAGGTCGAGGATGTCGACTCCCTCGAGCGCCGGGTCGCTGCTGCGAAAGCCCCTGATGGTGGTGTTGCCGTAGTATTCCGCGTGGGGCTCGAAGTACGCCCCGCCCCGCAACTCGATGGGCTCGGTGACGCCGTGGTCGGGCCAACCGTCCAGCTCGTGGTTGATGCTGCGTCCCACTTTGAGGCCGAGCCAGGAAACGGTGCCGAGCATCAACACGTTGACACCGACGCGATGTTGCAACGTTTCCAGCATGTCATCGACGCCCTCGTCGATGAAGCTGATCGGGCTGACCTGGATGCCCACGAACTTGTCATTCGGGTCGGGTGGTTCCATGGTGTCCTCCGCTGGCTACCCGTATTTGTAGCCGCCGGCCGTTGCTCGCATGAACTCGGCGAGCTCGTCGGCATGTTGCATGAACCGCTCCAGCATCGCATTGACCTGGTCCGGCACCACCTGCAGCGCCCGATGCCCGGCACCCACCGTCTGGCCATACACCACCTGGGGGCACAGGCGACGGATCGCTTCGATGTCAACGTCGGGCTGCCCATGGTCGAGGTAGAGGAACGGGGTCTCCAGTGCTTCGAGCGCCGGTGTCGGGTCCCACACCATCAACGCATTCCACGTTGCCAACACGACATGCTCTGGTACCCGATCGATGCGGTCGAGGCCCGCCGCCGCCTTCTCCGGGTCGTCGAATGGCAGGTATGCCGACGCCAGAAAGCTGCGCAAGGTCGCACGGAAATCGGGTCCCCGCATCGCCGCGTCGTACCTGCCGGGGTTCCTGTCCGACCACCCCGGGATGAGACTGGGCGAGTCGAGCGTGGCCACCGAGCCGCCGATGCCTTGGCGGCCAGAGACTTCGACGGCGACGAGGCCGCCGAGACTGTGGCCGACCAGTACGGGGTCGTGCGCTTCGAGCCGGCGGCACATCCAGGCGACGTCGTCCGCGAAACCCTCGATCGAATAGGGCCCGGGCGGCTTGTCGCTGTCTCCGTGGCCACGCAACTCGACGGCGATGACGCGCCGTCGTTTCGCAAAATGGTCGAACTGCTCGGTGAAGCTGGTGCGGTCGGCAAACGCTCCGTGGATGAGGACCATCGTCTGCTCTCCGGACCCAGCCTCGTCGTAGAAGAGGTTGACACCTTCTCGCTCGAGTTTCATGGCGCTCCTCTCAGGTGCGTGCTCGGCCGTCGACGAGCTCGATCTGGTACAAATGGCGATCGTGAGCGTGCCGATGGCCGATCCGGTAGCCGAGTACGAGGCGTTGGCTGAGCCGATTCGAGCCGCCGTCGACCGCGTTTTCACGCGGGGCTCGTACGTTCTCGGCCCCGAGCTCGAAGCCTTCGAGAGCGAGTTTGCTGCCTACTGCGGATCGTCGCACGCCGTCGGCGTGGCCTCGGGGACGGCTGCGCTGCTCCTGGCGCTCACGGCCCTCGATCTCGAGCCCGGCGACGAGGTGCTGACGGTTCCTAACACCGATACGCCGACGACGTCTGCCGTCAGTCATGCCGGCGGCACGATCCGTCTCGTCGACACCGATCCCCGCACCTTCAACATGGATCCGGCGCTGGTGGACGAGGCAATGACCGACCGCACCCGCGTCGTGATGCCGGTCCATCTCTTTGGTCAGCCGGCGGAGATGGAAGAGATCCGACGGATTGCTGAAGCTCGCGGGGCGGTGGTCGTCGAGGATGCGGCCCTCGCCGTCGGGGCAGAGATCGACGGTCGCAAGGTCGGCACGTTTGGGAAGATCGGATGTGTGAGCCTGGCCCCGGGCAAGGTGCTCGGTGGCGCCGGAGCAGGTGGCATGGTCATCACCGAAGACGCCGACATCGCAGAGCGGGTTCGGGTCTTGCGCAACTACGGGCACGCGGCCGGGGTGAGCCTCGACCCGGGCAACCTCCTCGGTGGTGACGGATTCACCGTCTTGGAGGAGGGCCACAACGAGCGGCTCGACGAGATCCAGGCGGCCGTTCTCAGAGCCAAGCTGCCGAGCCTCGACGAGCGCATCGAGGGGCGCCGCCGTGCGGCGGCGCTCTACGATGAGCTGCTCGCCGATGGCGACGTGGAGACCCCAGTCGCGGTGCCCGGCACTCGCCATGTGTACTTCGCCTACAACGTCATGCTGGACGACCGCGACGAGGCACGGCGGTTCCTCGCCGATCGGGGCATTGCCACCCGGCTCTACTACAACCCGCTGCTTCATCTTCAGCCGGCCTACGCCAAGCTGGGTGCGCCCCGCGGCTCGTTCCGCAATGCCGAAGCTGCGGCCGACCGCATGGTGGCGCTGCCGGTGTATCCCCAGATCGAGCCGGCGCAGGTGGAGGAGGTCGCCACGGCAGTCCTGGAGTTCGCCGGGAGCCGGTGAGCGGTCCCCCTGCATCGGGATGGCGCGCCTCAAAACCGGACGATGGTGCGGATGGCGTCGGCGGCTCGCATGTGGTCGAAGCCCTCCTCCATTCGGTCGAGGGGGACCTCGTGGGTGATCATGGTGTCGAGGTCGAGCTTACCGTCGCGATACATCTGGGCGAACAGTGGCAGATCGAAGGCGGGCAGCCCGTCGCCCCCGTGCGTGACCGTGAGCGTCGTCGTGCGGCTGAACATGCCCTCCGGCCCGCCAACCGGGATGGAGACTGCAGCGCCAGGCGGTGGCACCCCGATGATTGTCGCCGTGCCGCCGTAGGCGAGCATTGCCATCGCCTGCTCGACGCACGCCGGTTTGCCAACAGCTTCGAAGGAGAAGTCGACACCGTCCCCGTCGGTGATCTGCCGTGCTTCCTCCACCACGTCCTCAGTCGATGCGTCGATGGTGTGGGTCGCCCCCAGCTTCTTCGCCCACTCGAGCTTCTGCTCGGTCACGTCGACGGCGATCACCTTGTCGGCGTTGGCCGCCGCGGCACCCTGGACCGCGGCCAGCCCTATGCCGCCGCATCCGATCACGGCCACCGCAGCGCCCGGCCACACCTGCGCCGCATGGAGCACGGCGCCCGTGCCGGTCATCACGGCGCAGCCGAGCACTCCCACCTTGTCGACGGGGATCACGGGATCGATGCGCACCGCGGCTGCGGCGTCGACCGGGATGAGCTCGGCGAAGAGCCCGATCCCGATCGGGGTGTTGACCGCGGTGCCGTCCCCCACCAGTGTGATGTCCGGCGCCTGTGGCGACGAGGCCCGGCACCGTCTCGTGTCGCCGCGGCGGCACATGGAGCACACCCCGCAGGGGACCCGGCAGCCGACCGCAGCCTGATCCCCGGCTTGCAGATGCGTCACGCCCTCGCCCACCGCCTCGACGATGCCCGACCCCTCGTGGCCGAGGATCATGGGGAACTCGTTGCCACGCCCATCTGGGCTGTCGTGGAAGTGCATGTCGGTGTGGCACACCCCCGCTGCCACCATGCGGAGGAGGATTTGACCGGGGCCGGGGCCCTGGAATGTGATCCGTTCGATCGCAAGACGACCCGGCGCCGCCAAGATGGCTGCCGTCGTCTCGTAGCGCTGGCTCATGGCTCGAGCACGATCCATTCGTCGTGTTGATCGGTCATGCGTACCGGACCGTCCGCCGTGACCAGCACGTTGTCGGACACCGTGACGCCGCCGACCGCAAGCATCTCCTCCGGATCCAAGCGGATCCCGCAATGCAGGTTGATGACCATGTTCTCTTCGAGGATGCGGTCTTTCCCCGGCACCCATGGTGGCTCGAGTGAGTCGAGGCCGATGCCGTGGGCGGTGTAGTTGACGACGCCTTCAGCCGTTTGGCCGTATCTGGTGTATACCTCGTTCATGGCATCGAGGACCGCGGTCGACTCACTGCCGACGCGCATTGCATCGACACAGGCAGCGAACGATTCCACCCGCGAATCCCAGTAACGCTGTTGCTGGTCGTTGGGCGGCCGGAAGCTGTATACCCGCCGTAGCTCGACCCAGTAGCCGGAGGGCCCGCCCCATTCGAGGTCGATGGCGATCACGTCGTCTTCCTCGATGATCCCGTCCGTCCCGAACGTGTACGCAGTGAACGGAGTCCGCGCCATCTGGGCGATGCCGTCGAGACATCCGAACTGCCTGACCAGCCGGTGCGCCTCACCCAGCACGTCGTGCTCCGATACGCCGGGCCGTATCTCAGCTTCGAGTGCCCGGAACACACGGCGCAGGATTGCCGACGTCTCGTAGAGGTTGGCGATCTCCTCCTCGCTCTTGATGGCGCGCACATCGTCGAAGAGATCGGTGGCATCGCTGAACGTGGCGTCTGGCGATGACGTAACCATCTCCTGGTGGTGCGCCGCGGTTGTGATGTCGGCGAGACCGGCAATGCCGACGTTGCCACCGGAGATGCCGTGGTCCGACAGGATGTGGCTGATCTCGACGCCTGGCGTCTGTGTCGTGCGCAGGTCTTGGATCCAGTTGACGAGGGGTGGCCGGGCCAGGCCCCACAGCGGGTCGGAGATGAAGGTCGGCTCACCATCGCGGGGTAGTACCACCATGCCCCACCCGGCCCATTGGAAGACGTCGCTCACGTACTGCACGCGGCCGCGCATGAACTCGTCGCCGCGGCTGCACACGACGAGCGCATCGAGACCGGCGTTCTCCATCGCCGACCGCAGCGCGGTATAGCGGCGTGCTCGCTCCTCGGGACTGGAGATGTGGCTGAGCGGAGCGGCGGTCACAGCCTGCCGACCTCGGCGATGACATCGTCGGCGCTCCGCGCCGCGATGAATCCGCCGTCGGTCATACGCGCGATGGCGTCGTCATGCGCCTCCGGGGTGGAGGCCGAGCAGCCGTCTTCGACGAGGGTCACTTGGAATCCGCGGTCCGAAGCGTCCCGTGCCGAGAGCTCCACACAGCCGTCGGTCACGATACCGGTGATCACGAGGTGTTGGATTCCCATCCTGCGCAACACCTTCTCGATCTCCGTCGAGCTGAACATGCTCGCCGAGGTTTTGGAGAAAGTCATCTCGTCGCCCTCGGCAGCGACTTCTGGCAACAGGTCGTCGTCCCGTGCATCTCGATCCACCGGTTCCAAATCCGACGTGGGCATGTACGCCACCCCGGCGTCTCGACCGTCCTCGGTGCGGTAGGCGACACGGACGTGGATCACCTCTTGGCCGGCAGCCCGGAACGCATCCTGGACCGCTCGGATCTTCGGCAACGTCTTGTCGATCGCCGACCATCTCGGTTCGAGCAATGCCTCCCGGTTGGCATTCTTGGCGATGCGTCCCACCCAGCCGTCGCGGTGGGCGTCGAGGTACTGCATGTCGATGGTGATCGACGCGACCTTGCCTGCCACCAAGGGCGGATCCTCGCGGCGGGGGAACAGGTCGTAGAACGGGTCGTGAGCCATGTGAATCCTCCGACATCGGCCGTACGCGCTGTCGACAGACAACAATAGACAGTCCGGCTTCCGCCCGTCGGGTGGGGCCAACTCGCTGCTGCTACAGCGGATCTGTTGGTCACTCTGTCGGCTGTTGACAGCCTGAAATACCCGTAGGTACGATCCACGACCTGGTCTTCGCGCTTGGGGAGAGCTGCTGGCGCGGATGGGGCACCGATTCCCGCCTTCTGCGTGTGGGCCCGGTGGTCTTGGCGACGGGAGGTGTGGATGCGAGTACTGATCACCGGTGCGGGCGGATTCTTCGGGAGGGCGTTGGTACGGCAGTTCGCCCTCGGCGGCGACGACGTCCTAGCCGCCGACATCATGGCGCCGTCCGAGTTCGCTCCCCGTTCGGATACGCCGACTGACTCGGTGACGTACATCCAGCTCGATGTTGGTGACCCCGACCAGTGGACCACAGATGTGATCGGGAACGTGGACGGCATCGTCCAAGCAGCCGCACTGACCCCGACTCTCGACCAGATGAAGGAGCAGCCGACGCGACTGGTCGGCGTCAACCTCCTCGGAACGCTCAACTCGCTCGACTTCGCCCAGGAAACCGGGATCGACAAGTTCCTCTTCATCTCCTCTGGCGGGGTCTACGACCAGTTCACTGACACCGTGCTGCACGAGGCCGATGCCGACGGAGGCTTCTCGCTGTACGGGTCGGCAAAGCTCGCCGCCGAGATAATGACGTGGCGGTATGCCGAGATGTACGGCATCGACGCCGGAGCCGTTCGCCCCACTTCAATGTATGGGCCGGCGGAGGAGTTCCGCGGCACGAGGCCCTTCGTCACCGAGATCAAGCTGCTCGTCGATGCGGCCACCACCGGGACACCGGTGCGGATCGAGGGGCGCGATGCCAAGTGCGACTGGATCTATGTCGACGATGTCGCCGCCGCCTCTCACCAGTTTTTCAACGCCGAGATGGGTAGCCGTCCGTTCAACCTGTCGTCGGGCAACCCGCGACCGTTTGGCGAGGTGGTCGATGCGGTGTCCCAGGTGTTCGACCTGACGATCGACGAATCCGCCGAGACGGTGATCGACGGCAACCCGCACCGGCCGACGGTCATCTCGCCGGAGGCCTTCAAGACGGCGTTCAACTGGGAGCCGCCGGATCTGACCGACGGTCTTCGCCGCTACGCCGAGGCCATCGGCGTATGACACTCCACTGTTTCCGAGCCATCGATCGACCTGCGGAGGCCCTCATATGAGTCTCGATACGTCAACCGCCACGACGCCGCTGCGGAACGCGGTGGCGCAGAACATCCTGAATATCAGAGCCGGCGACGAGAGTGCGTTCATCCGGCTCCTGCAGATGGCCGAGGGGCGGGATGACATCATCCGTCTCGGGCGTGGTGAGCCCGACATTCCGGTTCCCGCGCACATCGCCGCGGCGGCCAAGAAGGCCATCGACGACGGACACACCACGTATACACCCCCGGGGGGTCTGCCGCCGCTTCGTGACGCGTTGGCGGAGAAGTTCCGTAACGACAACGGCCTCGACTACGACCCGGACCGGGAGATCATCGTCACTGCGGGGGCACAGGAGTCGATGGTGGTCACGCTGCAGACCTTGGTCAATCCCGGTGAAGAAGTCATCATCGCTTCGCCGTACTACATGGCGTATGAGGCGAATATCCACATGGCGGGTGGCATCCCCGTCAAGGTCCCGACCTACGAAGAGACGGGTTTCGAGTTGCTGCCCGATGCTGTCGCTGCGGCGATCACCGACAAGACCAAGCTCGTCGTGCTCGTGTCGCCGAACAACCCGACCGCCGGCGTCCTCACTCGGCAGACGCTGGAGGGTCTGGCAGAAGTCATCGGCGACAACGACCTCGTCGCAATCTCAGACGAGCTGTACGAGAAGGTCGTGTACGACGGTTTCGAGCCAGTGAGCTTTGGCACGCTTCCGGGGATGCGGGAGCGTACGGTCACCATCAACGGCTTCTCCAAGGCCTATTCGATGACCGGTTTCAGGGTGGGCTACATGGCGGGGCCGGCCGACTACATCCGGGCCGCGCTCGAGCCTCGCCACTCATTGTCGATCTGCGCCAACACGCCGTCGCAATACGCCGCGTTGGCCGCGCTGACAGGGCCGCAGGACTTCCTCGCCGAGATGATGGAGGAGTACTCCCTGCGACGGGCGATGATGATCGAGGCGTTCGACTCGTTGGGGCTCACGTATGGCCCGCCCCTCGGGGGCTTCTACGTGTTCGCCAACATCAAGCCGGCAGGGATGAGCTCTTTCGACTTCTGTGCCAAGGGCTTGCAGGATCATGGGATCCTGTTCTTCCCGGGCTCGATGTTCAGCGAAGGCCAAGGCGAGGGTTACATCCGCATCTCGTATCTGGCACCACGCCCCGAGCTCGCCGAGGCGCTCGAGCGCTTCGGTGCGCTGTGGCGATCGGTCACCGGGGGCTGATGGTCCATGGGCATTGTCGTAGCGCTCGCTGACGAGTTCGAGCGGGAGCAGGTAGCCGCTCTGGAGGCGGCCTTGCCAGACGGATCCAGCGTGATCTCACTGCCGGCCGGTGACGATCCCGCCGAAGTGACAGCACTCGTCAATTGGCGAAATGACATCGACGATGCGCTGCTGGCGCGGGCCCCGAACGCAGAGGTGATCGTCAAGCTCGACTCGGGCGACGGTGCGATCACTGACTCGGCCACCGAACGCGGCATCACGCTCCGCTCAGTCGAATCGCCGGCGCTGATCAGCGTGGCCGAACACGCCGTGATGATGATCTGTGCCGTCTTCAAGAGGCTCGGAATCGCCTCCGACCGCTTCCGCGCCGGGATCATGGTCGACGGGATGACGCCGGAGCTCACCACCCAGGAGTCGTACGCATACAACTGGGTGGGACTGGATCGCTTCGAGGGGCTCTACGGTCAGACGATCGGCCTGGTCGGCCTCGGCAAGATCGGCCTCGAGGTGGCAAAGCGGCTGGTGGCATTTGAAAGCGATGTCGTGTACACGAAGCGAAACAGGCTCTCGGCCGACGAAGAGCAAGCGCTGGGTGTGCGGTACCTGCCGTTCGATGAGCTGCTCGCCGCATCGCGTTGCGTATCGCTGCACAACCGGTTCGATGCGGAGACCGACAAGATGATGGGAGCTCGCGAGTTCGGGCTGATGCCGCCCGGGTCGTTCTTCGTCAACACCGCCCGAGGCCGCTTGGTCGATGAGGACGCACTGGTGGCTGCCCTCGAGTCTGGGCACCTGGCCGGGGCCGCCCTCGACGTCTTCCAACATGAGCCGTTGCAGCCGGACAGCCCTCTACTCAACACGCCGAACACGATCCTCACCCCTCACACCGCGGGCATTCCGATTGGGGTCAGCCTGGCGTGGGAGCTGGAGCAGGCGGGGAAGCACATATCGAATGTCCTGAACGAGTAATCGACGAACACTGAGAGAACACGAGAAACGAGCCGAGGAGGAACCGTGCGGACCGTTTTGAGCGGCGGGAACATCGTCGACCTGGATGGAGGCCCCAACCAGCAAGCGTCGATCGTCATAGAAGATGAGAAGATCACCGAGATCGGGGCCGTAGACGTCGCACCCGGCGACAACGTCGTCGACGTCAGCGGCAAGTATCTCGTCCCCGGCTTCACCAACAGCCACGCCCACCTGGGCTGGGATGGCATCCACGACCTGAAGGTGCAGGCGGAGGAGCCGGCAGCGATCTCCGCTCTCAAAGCCGGCATGAACATCCGCAAGGCGCTGTCGGCCGGTGTCACCACCATGCGTGATCTCGGTATGAACGAGTCGAACCAATACGCCAAACGTGGGATCGAAGAGGGCATCATCCCTTGGGCTCGTCTGCTCATCAATGGCCGGGCGATCGCAACCACCGGCGGGCACACCTGGTGGTGTTGCCGTGAGGCCGACGGTGTAGACGACTGCCGTCGAGCGGTCCGCGAACAGTTCAAGCTCGGCGCTGAGTGGATCAAGATCATGGGCTCGCACGAACTCGTCCAGTTCACCATGGAAGAACTCGAGGCCATGGTGGACGAGGCCCACATGAACGGCCTCAAAGTGACCGCACACGCCACCTTCGACGAGGCGATCAGCCGCGTGGTCAAGGCGGGGGTCGACTGTGTCGAGCATGGCGGGTCGATGACAGACGACACGATCAAGCTCCTCCTCGACCGGGGCACGCCAATCGTCACCACGTTCTCGCCGCTCGTGCTCCAGGCACAGCGTGGGCTGGAGTGGGGTATGCCGCAGCACGAGGTCGACCGCCGCATCGCCCAGGTCAACGATGCCTCCCGCTTCGCCGGCAACAAGGCAGCGGCGGAGGCGGGTATCCCGATCGTGTTCGGGACCGATGCTGGCAGCCCAGTCGTACCTCACAACGAGATCGTCGAGGAGCTGAAGTTCATGGTCGAGGTCGGCGTCTGCCAGGACAACTACGACGCGCTTCGTTCCATCACTATCCGTGCGGCACAGCTGCTCGAGCTGGATCAGGCCTTGGGCACGCTGGAGGTCGGCAAGACCGCGGACGTGGTAGTGCTCGACGGCGATCCGGGAGCGGATCTGGACAACGTGCGCGCTCCGGATCAGGTGTACGTGCGTGGTTTCTTGGCGCACTCTGCCTCTGGTGGCTACGCACAGGGCGTTGGCGAGGCCCCCAAGCCGATCCCGACACCGCGTAACTCGTGACATGCTCGCCGACGGCGTCTATGCGGTCTCACCGACCCCCTTCCGAGAAGACGGCTCGCTCGATCTCGACTCGGTAGATCGCCTCGCCGACTTCTTCGTCGGGCTCGAGGTGACCGGGCTCCTCGTGCTCGGCGTCATGGGAGAGGCGCACAAGCTGCTCGAAGACGAGCGTGGTGCAGTGCTGGAGAGATTCGTCGACGCCGTCGACGGGCGTGTTGCGATCGTGGCCGGCACCACGTTCCCGAGTGCCGTGGGCACCGCCGAGCTGACACGTCGGGCCGGAAACGCCGGGGCGGATGCGGCACTGATCTCTCCGCCTCGGCTCGCCAAGCCGAACCCGGCGGCGGTGCGAGCCTTCTACGAGAAGGTCGCCGAGGCGTCCTCGACCGAGATCGTGATCCAGGACCACCCGGCGCAGAGCGGCACGTACATGTCGGCGGAGCTGATGGCGGAGCTCACCAGGGACATTCCTCAAGCGAACGCCATCAAGCTGGAGGATCCGGCGACGCCGCCAAAGGTGGCGTCGCTGGTGGAGCTGGTGGGCGACAGCGCAAAGGTCTACGGCGGCCTGGGAGGAGTGGCGTTTCTCGACGAGCTCAATCGAGGCGCCTCGGGGACGATGACGGGTTTCGGCTATCCGGAGATCCTGGTGCGCCTTTTCCGCCTCCACCGCAGCGGTGCCATGGCCGAGGCGAGACACCTCTTCAAGCGCTACCTGCCCCTCATCCAGTTCGAGGCGCAGCAGCCGATGTCCCTCAGCATCCGCAAACACCTCTACGTGCGCCGGGGTGCGATGGCCGGCCCTGCGGTGCGGCAGCCGGCTGCGGTGGCCGATGCGGCAACGCTCGCAGGACTGGCCGAGCTCATGGACGAACTGGGAACAGCCGCTGCCTGAAATCAGGAGGACGAGTGCTCGACATCTCGGTGATCAACGGCACGGTCGTGACGGATGGCGCAGAGACGCCGCTCGACGTCGGCATCGAGAACGGCATGATCGCCGAGCTCGCCCCGCCGGGCTCACTGAGCAGAGCAGGCGAGGTCATCGACGCTTCCGGGCTGCGGGTGCTGCCTGGTGCGGTGGATGTGCACTTCCACTGTCGAGCGCCGAGCCATCCCGAGCGCGGTACGTTCGCCACCGAAACCAAGGCGGCCGCCTTCGGTGGCGTCACGACGGTGCTGGAGATGCCGATCTCGAATCCACCGGCGGCCACTCCCGAGGTCATCGCCGCCCGACGCACGTTGGGCGAAGCCGAGTGTCACGTCGACTTCGGGCTGTTTGCCGGGGGTGTGGTGACGTCGACCTCCCAGGCCGAGGCACTGCTCGCCGCTGGAGCCGTGGCGTTCAAGATCTTCACCCACTCTCCGCCGCCGGCCCGGGCAGACGAGTTCATCGGGCTGGCCACAGCCGCCGAGGACGAGCTGTATCTGGCGCTCGAGTCGATCTCGCCAACGGGAGCGCTGACCACCGTTCACGCAGAGAACCAGCGGCTCATCGAGTACTTCTCGCGCATCGAGCTGCCCGGTGGCCGCCCCGCACGGCCACCGATCGTGGAGGCGGCCGAGGTGGCGCTGGTCGGCGCCATCGCCGAGGCGACCGGGGCACGGACTCATGTCGCCCACATGACATCGGCGCAGTCGGTGCGGGCTCTCCAGGGGGCTCGGGCGGCCGGTGCCGATATGACAGGCGAGACGTGCCCCCATTACCTGATCTTCGATGAGGAGATGATCGAGCGGCACGGGTCGTACGTGAAGGTGGCGCCTCCGCTCCGACCGGCTGCGGATACCCGGGCCCTGTGGAAGGCGCTGGAGAGCGATCAGATCCAGGTCGTGGCCAGCGACCATGCCCCGTTCACCCCGGAGGAAAAGGCTGCGGCAGCCTATGCCGACGCTCCGCAGGGGTTGCCCGGCGTGGAGACGATGGTGCCCGTGGTGCTCGATGCCGCGATGCGCGGCGAGCTGCCGTTCACCAGAGCGGTCTCGCTGATCACCGACGCACCAGCGCGGCGGTTCGGCCTCTACCCGCGCAAGGGCACGATCAGCCCGGGGGCCGATGCCGATCTGGTGTTTTGGGATCCGGGGACCACAACTACGCTTGACATCGACACGTTCGCCAGCAAGGCCGGGCGCGTCGGCGTGCCATACGACGGCATGCAGTTGGAGGGCCGGATTCGCCGCACCATGGTGCGGGGCCGCACCGTCCAGGTGGACGGGGTGATGCACGAAGCGTCAGGCGGCCGGTTCGTGCGCCCGGTACGAAGCGTCTGAGAGGAAACGGACGACGTGAAGTCGGGAGAGGACACCTACAGCCACCTCGGCATGGACCAGCTCGTGGCACCGACGCTGGTCGATACTGCGGCCGATGCGCTCAAGGCGTCGATCTTCGCCGGGAAGTTCGCCCCCGGAGAGCGGCTCTACGAGGCGGCGCTGGCCAGGGAGTTCGGGATGAGCCGCGGCCCGCTCCGGGAGGCATTGGCGCTGCTCGAGGGCGACGGTCTCGTGGAAAACGTGCCTCGGCGAGGCAAGTTCATCACCAACCCGGACGAGCGGACTGTCGACGAGATCTACAGCCTGCGCAGGCTCGTGGAGCCGTACGCTGCGGAGCTCGCAATCGAGAAGCTCGACGAGGCGAGTGAGGCGAGCCTGCGAGAGGCGGTGGACAGGCTCAACGAGGCAATCGCACGAGCGGACTCGGTTGCCATCGCCCAGAGTGACATCGACTTCCACGCCCACCTGTATGTCCTCGCCGACCACAAGCCCCTGGCGCGCACCTGGGCTGACATCATCTCCAACAAGCTGCGGTTACTGGTGAACCTGACCACGCCGACACATGAGCCCACGGATCCGGGGCCCAACCACGAGGCCATCGTCGAGGCCGTCCTCGGTCGTGATGTTGACGAAGCGCGCCGCCTCATCATCGAGCACATTGACGATGCCTGGGAGCGTGCCCAGGCGGCCCGGATGGCGGCGCCCGGGGACAGTTAGCCCGCTTCTGCCACCTCGACCCAGCGTCCCTCGTCCGAAGAACGGATGACCGCGTCGAGTATCCGGTGGAGGCCGACCCCATCGTCAAAGGCGGGCGCGAACGCCACGTCTGAGTGCAGCGCGTTCGCGAAGGCGGCTACCGCCCGCCCGACGTTGACGCCGTGATGGTCCTCGGGGAGATCGACGCCTCGGCGCAACTCGGCAGGCACCGGGATCGTCTCGATGTCGCCGCCGGCAGGACCCCCGAGAATCGTCATGGGGGTGAACTGGTAGTAGCCAGGCGCGGTGGCTCCGATGAGTCCTTCGTCCCCGAAGACACGGAGTGCGAAACCGAGTGGCGGCGCGGTGATGTTCGACGCCGCAAGTGAGCCGATCTGTCCGTCGGCAGTCCGGGCCACATAGCGGACGGTGTCCGATGCCGTCCATTCGAATGGCCTGCCGGAGTCGGCGTACTGATCGTGAACGTGGAGCGTCGCCCGCACACCGCCGAGCGATTCGATGTCGCCGAGCACGAAGCGGACGCCATCTATGACATGGGCGGAGGCCACGAACAGCGCTCCGCTCGCCTCGTTCTCGTGTGCCAGCCACGCCTTCGGCTCGGGGACGACGAAGCGGCTCAGCTGTTGCGAGACCTCGAAGGAGAGCGGCCGACCGATGTATCCCGCCGCAACGAGGTCCCGGAGGTGAACCATCTCGGGGACGAACCGACCCTGGAGACCTACCGCAGTGGCAACGCCGTGCGCTGCCGCAGCGGTGGCCATCTCGACGGCCTCGATCGTGCCGAGGGCAAGTGGCCACTCGCAGTACACCGCCTTACCGGCTTCGATCGCCGCTATTGCCAGAGGGTGATGCATCCGTGGCCGTACCGCGATTGTGACGATCTCGACCTCGTCATCGGCGAGCAGGCCGTCGATGCCGCCGTACCACCTGGGCACACCCCAGCGCTCGGCGGCGGTCCGTGCAGTCTCGTCGTGGGCGGTCGCCACGGCAACGAGCTCGACGCCCTCCGTCGCTTGGATTCCGGGGATGTGGGCGCGAGCTCCGAAGCCCCCGGG
Organism: Acidimicrobiia bacterium; assembly: GCA_041608535.1. Taxonomy (GTDB): domain Bacteria; phylum Actinomycetota; class Acidimicrobiia; order Spongiisociales; family UBA5794; genus JBFISM01. Next base: position 8,041 of record JBFISM010000044.1, on the reverse strand, counting down.
CGCCGCACCGACGACGGCGACGCACACGGATCGGTCGCTCATCGTGCGACCGATCCAGGCGCCGGGCTCAGGAATCCAGGATGATCCACTCGTCGACTTGGTCGGTGATGCGCTCACCGCCGGTGGCAGTCACCAGCACGTTGTCGGCGATGGAGATCCCACCCAGCGCTGCGCCTTCTTCGGGATCCGCGAACTTGATGCTGGGATGGAGGTTGATCATCATTCCCTCCTGCATCACCCGCTCCTTGCCCGGCACCCACGGCGGCTCCAGGGAATCGACGCCGATGCCGTGGGCCGTGTAGGCGATTACCCCTTCTGCGGACTGACCGTGTTTTGCGTACACCGCGTCTCGGGCGGCGAGGATGGTTTCGGATGACTCGCCGGCCTTCATCGCATCGACACAGGCGGCAAAGCTCTCGATCCGAGTGTCCCAATACGCCTTCTGCTTGTCGGTGGGCGGCTTGAAGCTGTACACCCGGCGCAGCTCGACCCAGTACCCGGATGGGCCGCCCCACTCCAGGTCGATGACAATGACGTCGTCCTCCTCGATGACACCTCTCGTGCCTGGGGTGAAGGACCGGAAAGGAGCCCGCCCCATGAGGGCGATCCCCTCGACACAGCCGAGCTGACGGGCTAGTCGGTGCGCCTCGGCAAGCACATCGATCTCCTGCACGCCGGGCCGGATCTCCGCCTCGAGGGCGGCGAAGACACGGCGGAGGATCCGCCCGGTCTCCCGGGTCGCCTCGATCTCCTCATCGCTCTTGATGGCGCGGACGTCGTCGAACAGGTCGGTGGCGTCTTGCCAGTCGGCATTGGGGAGGGCAGCCGTCATCTCGTTGTAATCGTTGACGGCGGTTATGTCGGCGAGCCCGACCACTCCGATCGACGCCGACGCCAAGCCGTGGTCGCTGAGCACGGCACCGATTTCGGTGCCTGCGATCTCCGGCATCCGGTAGTCGCTGAGCCACCCGCCGAGCATGGCGTAGCCGAGCCCCCACAGAGGATCAACGACGAAGGTCGCATCGCCCTTGAGAGGTAACACCACAAAGCCCCGGCCGGCCCATTGGAAGATGTCGCTCACATACTGCACCCGACCCCGAACGAACTCGTCGCCCCGGCTACAGATGACGAGCGCCTCGAGGCCGTTCGCCGTCATGGCCTCCCGCAGCGCGGTGTACCTCCGCTCCCTCTCCGCATCGGACGTGATGTGACTGATGGTCCCCTGTGACACGTCTTCCTCCCTCGCTGGAGTCCGCAGCGAGCGTACGCCGCTCAGTCAACTGTTGACAAACGCGCGCCCGGGCCTCGAGAACGACGGCGACATCCACGCCGCCCGGGAGCATCACCAGGGACGCCACGAGGCTGACGGGCGGTCCGCTTGGCGCATGGATGGGTCCGTCGGCTGGAAGCCGAACCGACGGGCGGGTGATCGAACGTGGTGCGCGAGATCGTGCCTCCTACGCGTCGTCATACGGAGTGACAGATACGAGAGAAGGAGCAGTGCCATGGGCGACCCCGTCGTGCATTTCGAGGGCGAAGTCGGAGGGTCCGTATGCCTCCAAGCGAGTTCTACTTGGTGCGTACTCTGACGCACCTCCTCAGCTCGGGCGGCAGTGACGATCGGAACCGAGAACAGGTTCTCGGCGAGCCGCACGACAGAATTCGCACGATTTTTCATCGAGCAACTCGCTCCGCGTGAGCCACGAGCCCTCCCTGGGAGATGTGAGTCGATGAGCACCCACCGTCTCGCTCGAGCACTAGGATCTCCCAGAGAGAGGGAGATCCGACGATGTGTTGCCTTGTCACGGCTCTGGTCTTGCTTGGCCCCAGAGCCGCGATCTTCATATGGTGGTTGGCCGCCATGGAGCGCTGGGAATCTGCCTTCAGCACCTTCTTCTGGCCGTTACTCGGCTTCCTCTTCTTCCCGTTCACGACCCTGATGTTCGTGGCGGTGGCGCCGAACGGTCGAGTCGTCGGGGGAGATTGGTTCTGGCTCGTGCTGGCGGTCATCGTCGACATCAGCAGCCACTTCGGAGGGGCCTACAAGAACCGAGACCGCATGCCGATGGGCCGCACCGCCTGAGGGGCTTCGACCTGTCGGTGCGATCGCCGGAGCAGGTTCTCGCTACCCGACTCGGTATTCCAGAAACCGAACCACCGACGTCGCTGCCCGCATCGCTTGCGAGGTACAGCGGCAGCCGACCAACTCAACCAACTCGTCGCGACGAACCACTGAAACCACCGCCCGATGCGGAGGTCATGTGCGCAACACGGGGAGGTCGGTGGGTGCAGGTTCTGGCGTAGCTGACGACCGCATACGTTCCGACCACCGAAACGCCGACGGTTCACAAAGTGACGAGCCCGAACAGGGCTCGTCAGCGGATACATCTGTGCCGGGAACAAGCTCCGGCGATGACCGCGCGGCGGTGACTTCGACCATCGTGGACCAGGCGGTACGCTGCGCCCTCGCGTGTGTACAGCCCAGTTTGGAGAAGGTCGACCGGTCTGTCGCACGTACAGCAATGGCCCGATCGACCCGTTGTTCATCGAGGAGGAGGCAGTAACGTCACGCCCAGTGGGTGGTTCCAGACGCAGGATACGGAACCTTTCGACCCACCAGGTAGTGGCTTTGAGATAGGTGGCATCATGCTCCCAGGTGCCGGGAAACGCGCTTCGATCGTGGTGGTCGTCGTCGCCGTCTTCCTCGTTGCGTTTGCGACTGCTCCCCGACCGGCGCAGGCGGAAGAGAACGAAAAACCGACGTTGTTGGGGTTTGCGACGCAGGACTGGCGAACCGACCTTCCGGATTTCGAGGCAGAGGCCGGCAAGTTCCCTGCGTTCCGGCAGGTCTTCTGGAACTTCGACCTCGACTGGTCCGTTGGCTGGTTGCCGCCGTTTCTCGACGATCACCACGCATGGGGAATCGTGCCCTGGCAGGTGGCACACGCACCGGACCTCGATGCGTTCAATGCGGGTGAGTTCGATCAGGACGTGCAGGACATGGTCGATTTCTGGGCGACATGGATGGCAGACGACGTCACCAAGCGCTTGGTCTTCGCTCCCTTCCCGGAGGCGAACCTGGCTTCCCATGCTTGGTCGGGCGATCCGGCGGGTTACAAGACCGCATTCGAACGTATCCACGATGCGTTTCGCGAGGCGGGTTTGGGTCCAGACCGTGTGCGGTTTGCGTTCGTGATGAACGGGATCTCTTCGGCCGGCTACTCCTACGACCAGTTCTACCCAGGCGACGAGCTCGTGGACATCCTCGCGTTCAACAAGCACAACCGCAACATCGTCCTAGGCCTCGACGACCCGTGGCGGGACTACGAGGCGACGTTCGGAATGCACATCGAGGAGATGGCGGCAACCGTATCGCCGGCGAAGCCCATCTTCATCAACCAGACGGCATCGGTGGACGACGAGCTAGGGCGACGCACGCAGTGGCTCGATGACATGTTCGCCGGGCTCAAGGCCCACCCCCAGGTGATCGGAGCGATCTACTTCAACCGGCTCAAAGAGGAGAAGGGCGAGTGGTACGACTTTCGCGTGCTGATCGACGGAGTGCTCGACCCGGCATTCAACGCCGGCCACCAGACGTGGTCGGACCCTTCCGAGACGGCCTGGATCTTCGACGGCAGGATGGATGATTGGGTAGCCGACCGGGCTACGCAACTTCCCGACGCGGCACCTGAGCCGGGGCCGGCAGATTTCCTCGACGTCCCACCAGGCCATATCTTTGCAACGAGCATCGAGTGGCTGGCCGAGGAGGGGATCACCAAAGGGTGCAACCCACCGGCCAACGACCTCTTCTGTCCCGACGTTGCTCTGAGCCGGGCACAAATGGCCGCCTTCTTGGTGCGGGCACTCGATCTCCCTGCCGCATCGAAGGACCACTTTGGGGACGACACCGGGTTGGAGCTCGAGGACGATATCAACCGACTCGCCGAGTCAGGCATCACCTCAGGATGCAATCCACCTGCCAACTCGAATTACTGCCCGTCTGCAAAGCTGACCCGTGCCCAGATGGCGGCCCTCCTCGTTCGAGCCCTGGGCTACAGCAACACCGGCACAGAGAACTGGTTTGTCGACGACGATGGCTCGATCTTCGAGGACGACATCGCTCGGCTCCGTGTCGCCGGCGTGACGCTCGGGTGCAATCCGCCGACCAACGACCGGTTCTGTCCGAACGGATTGGTCACGCGAGGTCAGATGGCAGCGTTTCTGTACCGCGCCCTCGTCGCGTGAGGCCTCGGTAGAACAAGGTGCGACGCGGCGAGGCGGCACCCGAAGGCGCCGCCTCGCACGGTCGAGCGGCTCAGATCACGGTGCGCAGTAGGTGATCTCGGCTTCGTAGATCAACCCCGCTGGGTTGTTGCCGATATTGCCGAAGGCGACGTTGAACTCGTCGTCCGGTGTCATGTACTCGTTGACTCCCGTGATCTCGAGGACGTTCTCACCACTCACGAGAGTTCCGGTCAGATCCCACGTCTCGACGTTCTGCCACAGGTCGCCGGTCGGACCCCCGTCGACGAAGTCCTGACTGAGATTGCTGTTGCGCCAATCGCCAGACAGCTGCGCAGTACCGATCACGGTGCCGTTCATGGCCAGCTCGTAGCCGTTGTCGACCGTCAGGTGAATCGTCCCATCGAGGGGGATGCCAGGGATATCGAAGGGCTCGGCGAACTCGACAATGGACCCTTCAGTCGGCAACAGGACTCGGAAGGTCTCCCAGATCCAGTCGGCGGTCGTGAACGTGTGGTTGATGTTGATGTCCCAGACCGAAGGATCGGTGCCCTGCCACGGTTCCCAGGCAAGCGCTGCGTTCGTGGGATATGTGGCGTTGGGATCGTTGCCGTCGACCACCAGTGTCTCCTCGTCGCTGGCGAGCGCGAGCGTCTCGCACGTCAGGGGCGTCAAGGTCACGCACGCGCTCAACGAAGACATGTGGCGAACGTTCGGCATGCCGTCACTGACTGTTATCGAGGTGAGGGGGCCGTCAAGCGTCACCACCTCAGTTGCCGTTTGCGGGAAATCGTTCCGTGATGCCGGGGCATCGGTGGGGCCGACGGTGGTGCCGGCGATATCAGCGACTGCCGTCTCGAACCCGTTGAACGAGCCGGATTCGTTGGCCACCGAAAGAGTGGCCTGGTAGAGGCCGGCAGGGAGCGCCGGGTCGATTGCGAGATCGACAGAGAACGGTGCTTGCGGAGCACGGCTCACCACCTCGCCGGTACATACCTCGACGGCGCCGTCTTGCCCACGCGCTTGCGGGGCGATGGCAACGAGCATCACGCCGACCGTCGCAAGGGCGATGGCGAGACGCAGACTGGGGAGTCTGTAGGTCATAGGGAGCTTCTCCTTTACTCACGGCGACGAGAGCCGGTGGGTTCGGAGCAGAACCGCCGTTGGTCAATCGCAGACGGGTCGTAGCGAATCGCGGGTGAGGATCTTGCCTGAGCAAGCATCACCCACGGGGTTCCCCTCAACTCGGCCACCGGCATCACAGTCTTGCTCGATGCCCGGCCGCGTCGTCCCTCTCACCGTGCACGTCGCTCGTGCTCGGCACCCGGTCGTACCTCCGGGCTCTCTCTCGACCGCAACACTAACCGCACGACGGCGTTGGTGCGAGATCACAGCCGTCTTGCGGGATCCGACGGCGATCAGCGGTTGTGCAGCATGAAGTCGGAGACCCGCCGCAAGGCCGGTGCCCAACGCATCTCGGCGGCGGTTGCCAGACCCCCGGCGACGATGGTGGAACGCAAGCGCGTGTCCTCGATCAAGCGGCCGAGGGCATCCGCTACCGACGACACCGTCGGGATCGTCAGCAATGCATTCCTCCCGTCCTCGAACAGCCACGAGTTGGCTTCGTTTCGGTTCGTGACGGTCGCACACCCGCTCGCCATGTATTCGAGCGGCTGATACGAAGGGTGCTTGGTGAACATGAAGACCAGCCCGATGTCGCTACTCCGGTAGAGGCGAGCCACATCGAGGATCGTTGGAAGTACGCCTCGGTTTTCCAGGACACCTTCGAGAGAGAAAGCGGCCGGTTGAAAGCGGGCACCCACGGAGACTATCTCGACGTCGTCACCGTGCCTCGCCTTCAACTCCGTGAGCGCTGCCGCACCCAGCTCGAAGCCGTTCCGGGGCCGCGACGGCCGGCCGTAGAAGACGATGCGCAGCGGGCGATCTCCGCCCGCTTCTTCCCCTGGGTGAAAGAGGTCGTGATCGATGCCCGGCGTGAAGTGAACGCAGTCGTTTCCGTAGGCTCGATAGGCGTCGGCTACGCCTTTGGTGTTGGCGATACCATGGAACCCGAATCGATACGTGGTCTCAACGAGGCCATAGATCGCGTCCGCACGGGAGAAGAGTGGCTCGTAGTCCTGGACGAAGTAGTACTTCTGGTCGCAGCGGTTGAACTTCAGTAAGGCATATGCCGTCTTCCACAGCGTGCAGACCGCGATGTCGGTTGGAGGCATTGTGTCGGGTTCCGCGCCCGGCGGCAGGAGTGTCATATCGAAGCTGAGCGCCGGGAAGGCTTCTGCGATCTGCTTCGCCCGTGAGGCGACGTCGGTATCGGGCTCGCCGCAGATGACGAGGCGGTGATGAGTTCCGAAGCGCTCGGTCAGGTGGTCGGCGACGCGTAATGCCGTGTAGATCCCGCCTCGATATACGTGGGTGAACGGCGACAGGAACCACGTAGCCGTCTCGACCCGTCGACCATGGCTCGTCGCCGAACCGGCGGTGGTGCGGCGGCTGGCCTCGATCTGGGATGTCGAAGTGTCGAACTGTGCGAGCAATCGTCGCGTGCTGCGATGTTGCTCGCTGATCGGGAACAGCCGAGCCCTGAGCGCTTCCAACCCTGGTTCGTCGCTGGTGCGCGGCACCAACGCCGACGTTTGGCGTGACAAGTTGGCGTTGAAGTACGAATCACCATTGCGGAGATGCTCGTGGTAGCTGTAGAACGATCGCCATTGATCGTTGCGGCGTACCGCTAGCCCCCGTCGCGTCCTGCGCTCGAGGTGGATGAGCCGGGCCCGGGGGTCGATGAGGTTCCGGTAGCCGGCGCGAATGAGGCGCAGACAGAAGTCCACGTCGCTGCCGGTGAGTTCGAACGACTCGTCGAATCCGCCAACGGCCACGAAAGCGTCTCGGTCCACCGCGAGGCACGCACCGGTCACGGCTGTGACCTCCCGAGCGTGATCGATCCAGGCACCGGGCACCTCGTTGGGCTCGAGACCCGAGAACAAGTGAGATGCCATGCCCGCCAGCCCAATGACGACGCCTGCATGTTGGATTGATCCGTCACGGTATTGGAGAAGGGCTCCGACCGCCCCAACTCCCTCCCGTAGCGCTTGCCCGGCCAAGATCTCGAGCCAATCCGGAGATACGACTTCGGTGTCGTTGTTGAGGAAGACCAACACGTCGCCAGACGCCGTCGCTGCTCCCAGGTTGTTGGCGCGCGAGTAGTTGAACTCTTCGTCGTAGCGAACGATTTCGATATCGGATGCGCTCGCCAACCGGTCGATCAAAGCACGAGTCGCAGGATTGGCGCTGCCGTTGTCGACCAACACCAACTCGTAATCGGTGTATGACGTCAGGCGCCTGATGCTGTCCACGACATTGTTCAACAGACGTGGCTTGTCCTTGAACGGGACGATGATCGACACCTTGGTGTGGGGAGGGACGGGATATCGCAGCTCGATGGACTCTCGACCGGAACGAACCGCCGTCGCGGGCAAGCCGCGCCGGACGGCCACGTCCTGAGCGAATTGGGAATCCTCCTCGCCGGTTGCAATTGCAGGGTGCCGGCAGTGCAGGAGTACGGCCTCGATCCGGGCCGGCGAGTGTCCCTGCTCCCACAGTCGGATGAGGAGGTCCCGGTGCGGTTTGCTGCGGCTCAACCCTGCGATACCAACTTTGCTAAGCGCTCTCGGATCGAAAACCGCTGCCCGACCGACGTAGTCGTGCTCCACGAGCCAATCGGGTGAGAACGATGGCTTGAACGACGGATCCGACCTCAGCCCCTTCTCGTCGATGACGT
>JBFISM010000043.1:0-23828 GCA_041608535.1 Acidimicrobiia bacterium | reverse complement strand
GCCGCCGACCAGCTCGAGCTGGCCGTCGGCATATTTGATCACCTCCGACACTCCCCGCTCCTGCATGAGCAGCGACAGCTCGCGTGCGGTGGCCTCGTCCGGGTCGATGACGACGTCGACACCCATGTCCCGAGCTTGGGCCTGCAGGTTGCGGTCATGAATACGAGCGATACGGGTGGTGATCCCCACCTGCTTGGCGGCGTAGCAGGACAGGATGTTGACCGCATCGTTGGCCGTCACCGCGATCAGCAGATCGGCTCGATCGCCACCGGCATCGCGCAACACCTGTGGCCGGGTTCCGTTCCCGGTGACGACCAAACAGTCGACCTCGCTCTGCAGCTCGGCAGCGCGCTCGTCGTCGGTCTCCACGACGACGACGTCCTGACCCAGGCTGGAGAGACGTTCCGCCAGATATGCCCCGACGGTTCCCGCTCCAACGATGACGACTCTCATTCGAGCGACGACCCTTTGATCGCGAACGGCTCAAGGCTAACCACCTCGCCCAGAGCCTCGGGGCATCGACTGGCGTGCGTAGGGATGTCGGTAGCATCCCGCGCCGTGCTGCGCCGCCTCACCCCCTTCATCGCCCTCCTCGTGCTCGTCGCCTCCTGCTCCAGCTCGGATGCGGCTACCACGACGCAGCCCCCGCCTGCACCCACGACGGCGCCACCCGTGACCAGCACATCCACGACCACCAGCACAACGACCACGACCACCACGGAGCCACCCACGACGTTGACGCTACGCGGTGGGATGTCCCCCGAGATGCGGCGGTTGGTCGAGCGCTTCTACAACCACCTGATCGATCCGGCCAACCCGCCGCCGCCGCGAACCCTGCCCGCAATACTCGCCGCCGCCGAGGGGCACCTCGTGTCCCCGGGTACCGTGCGCGCCGCGGTGAACGGCGCAGAGCTCAACAGCGGCGAGTGGGTGGCTGTCGTGCGCGTCGGCGACGATGTCCTCCTCACGGTGACCGACGACCGCGGCCCTCGCATCGTCGCCACCATGCTCGCCGGGCGCGATCCCTGGCTGGGTCCGCAGCCCCTCCGCCGTCTGCTCATCATCGGATCCGATGCCCGGGAAGGCCAAAACCAGTTGCGCCTGCGCGCCGACAGCCTCCACGTGCTGTCGATCCTGCCCAGGAGCGGTGAGGGTTCCTTCGTCGGCATCCCCCGAGACTCGTGGGTCCGGGGCAGCAAGATCACCAACCTGCTGCCGGCCGGTGGTCCAGAGTTCATGGTCGATGTGGTCTCCGATCTCACCGGTTTGGAGTTCGAGGGTTACGCCGCCGTCGGGTTCGAGGGGTTCATCGATCTCATGTCCGCACTCGGTGATCTCGAGATAGACCTGCCGACGGCGATGCGCAGCGGTAACAACTGGGACAGCTATCCGGCTGGTGAGCAGGTGCTCGATCCGAAGCTCGTGCTCCGGCTGGCGAGAATCCGCAAGGGATTGCCACGGGGAGACTTCGATCGCTCCCTGAATCAGGGTCGGATCGTTTTGGCGGCGATGGCCGCCGTTCAGGAGATGGGAATCGAGATGCTGCCACATTGGGTGGATGTCCTCGACCGGTTCGCCTTCACCGACCTGGACACCGAACCGCTACTCACCTTTGCAGCCACGGCGTTCGTCGGGACCCCCGACGACATCACCAACGTGGTGGTACCTGGGTCACTCGGAACCGTGGGATCCGCCTCTGTGGTGTTCCTCGGCGGTGGAGCAGAGGCCGTGTGGCGTGATATCGAAGACGGCACCATCGACAACTGACCCCGGCCGGGCTACATCAACCTGGGTGCTTGCTCATCCCTCGACGTACATCTCCACAGGTACGAACTCGGCCCGGCTCGAAACGGCGAGCGAGACCCGCCCGGCGAGCAACGTGTCCACATGGGATTCGACGACGACCACCACCGTTCGGGGCCGCCAGGTGCGGTCAACCGGGCACACACAACTACGCAGCATCGCTCCATTGCTGGCAACGAATGCGGCGGCCACCTCTGCGGGAGCATCCCCACCGGGTTGGAAGGTGAGTGGAGCCGCCGCCAGTGCCCCGGCGTCGGCAGCGGCCGCCGCTCGACTGCGAGCAGTCAGCACCGTCCCGATGTCGGCGAGCACCAGCGTCAGCACCATCACGACCACAACCACCGCCACCCCAACCACCGTGGCCACCCCTGACTCAACGGCCGCCCACTCATCGCTCGACACGCATCACCGCCCTCCCTTTGAGGACGATGGCGACGCCGCCGAATACGGGCGCTCCCAGGGTGTGCGGCAGCGTCACCTCGACTGTTGCGGCGCCACCCACGACGTGGTCGCGGCGCACCGAGATGAGCGCGCTGGCCGCCCGACCTCCGAGAGCACGGTGCACTGCAGCGGTCGCCGCCGCAGGATCCGGGTTGGCTGCAGCCTCACGGGCTCCTTCCCGGGCGGCGTGGGTCGCCTCGAGCTGGCGTTGCGCAACCACGGCGACCTCGATGGCGGCGAACACCACGAGCACCACGACCGGCAGGACGAGGGCGAGCTCGACGGCGGAGCTGCCCGCGGACGACCTCACACGTATGAGGTCACCTTGGCCAGCACTGCATCGAAGAGTGCTGTCAACGTGCCGGTAGAGGTCGCCCATACGATCAACGCCAGGGCTATCGCAGCGGCAGCGACGATGACGAGCGCATATTCCGCCGTCGCCTGGCCCGCCTCTCGGGTAGGAAACGCTGGAGGCGTCTGGGTCATGATGGTTCCTTTCTCTGGTGGGAAGTGTCTAGATCTGGAGGCGTTCCAAGGTGGTGACCACCGCAGGGGCGGTCACGAGCAGCACGAACCCGGGGAGGATGAGCAGCGCCAGAGGTATGGCCAGCTTCACCGGCAGCTTGCGGGCTGCCGCCAGCCGGCGGGATCGATCTGCTGCGGTCAGCTCGTCTCCCAGCGCCTCGACGGCAGGGAGCAACGGCGCACCAGTGAGCTGGGTGCGGGCGGCGGCGATGGCGAGGTTGCGCAGGCTGCCGCGTTGTGCGGCGAGTACCGATTCGATGTCGCCGGTGCGCATGCGACGCACCAGGGCATCCACCTCGTGACGAATCGCCACAGCAGAGACGCTGGCGGCGTGCGCCAAAGCCTGGGAGAACGACAGACCTGCGCTGAGCCCGAGCGCCACCAGCTCACACAGCTCCACTTCGCCCATGCGGTGCGCCTCTGTGTCGCGGCGTTGCGAGACCGGCAGGCGGCGGAGCCGAGGTCGTGCCGCCGTCTTGTCGAGCCACGCCGTGAACACGACCAAGATCGCCATCATGATCGCCACGGTCACAGCCCGGCCCTCCGCAGTAGCCACGCCACGGCCACCACCCCTGTGGTCTGCAGGCCGAGCCCGAGCCCAACGAGGAACCGCCCCGCTGTGCCTGCTGCGAGCACGGCGCCGAGCTGACCGCTCATGGCCAGCACCGCCACCAGGAGCAACGGCAATGCAACCAGCACCTTCACCGAGAGCCTGGCCTGAGCCGTGGCCACATGGACCTCGGCTTCGAGCTCGACCCGTTGCGCCGCTCGCAGCGCCAGTCTCTCGAACATCCCAGCTGCATGCCCGCCGTGCTCCACCGCGAGCTGCACGGCGGGTGCAGCCACCGACCCGCTGCCAGGGAGCGCAGCCGACACGGCCCCGGCCACTGCGGCGACATCCGCTCCGGATGCAGCGAGCCGAGCCGATTGGGTGAGCGGCAAGCGTGGCACCCGAGCAGCAGCATCGACGATCGCCTGGCGGACGGTGGCGCCACCGCGCAGTTCGGCGGCAAGCGCAGCCAGGAACACGGCTTCGTCGCTCCCAGGCGACTCCCTCTTCGGGGGCCGGCGCATCACGAGCGTGGCACCGAGCACACCGGCTGCAAGCCCGGGGTGCCACATGGCGCCGACCAACGCCGCCGCGATGACCACCGGCATCCCGGCAAGCGTTCCGAAGACCAACAGCACCGTGGTCAGCAGCTCCACAGCGTCGCCTCCCCCGTGGGACCGACCTCGGCGATCTGGGCCACGTACCGCTTGCCCGCGGAGGATCGGCGGAGCTGGACGACGAAATCGACTGCGCTGCGCAGCTGGGCGGAGATAGCCCGCGAATCGAGACCCGGTGCGGCGAGTGATGCCATCGTCTCCACCCGCCAGATCGCCTCCGCCGGCGACGTCGCATGGACGGTCGACATAGAGCCCTCGTGACCGGTGCTGATGGCCTGCACCATGTCGAACGCCTCGCCGCCACGGACCTCGCCGACCACGATGCGATCGGGGCGGAGCCGCAGCGCATGCCGGATCAGCTCGGCGATGGTGATGGCCCCAGCGCCTTCGGCGTTCGGTGGCCGCGCCTCCAGCCGCACAACGTGACCGTCGAAGCACAACTCGGCGGCGTCTTCGATGGTGACCACCCTTTCCCCCGGCGGGATCTCGGCAGCGAGCACGTTGAGCAATGTGGTCTTCCCGGCACCCGTACCGCCCGCTACCAACACACACCGACGGTCGTGGACCGCCGTTCGCAGCAGCTCCGCGGCTTCACCATCGATCGCAGCCATGGGGACCAGCTCGTCGAGCGTGCTCGCAGCCTTGGTGAAGCGACGAATCGCCAGCACCGGTCCGTCGACCGCAGCCGGCGGCACCATGGCGTGGAGACGTGAACCATCCGGGAGCCGCGCATCCACCGCCGGGCGGCTCCGATCGAGCCGGAGCCCCAGTGGCGCGATCATCCGCTCCACGGCGGCCACCACGGTTTGCGGGCCGATTGGACCCACCTCCGTTGGCGTCAAGATCCCCCGCCGCTCCACCCACACGGATCCATCGCCGTTGACCAAGACGTCGCTGATGGAGTCGTCATGCAGCAGAGCCTCGAGCGGTCCGAGCCCGACCAGCAGATCAACGACTTCGCCGACGACTTCGGGTCCGGCGAGCGGGGCGTGGTCGCGGAGCAGGGCAACCGCCGCTCGCTCCAGAGCGCTCCGTTCGAGCGGCACGTCCGACTCGAGGAGTTGGGCGACGATGCGCTCGGCTACACCCACGACGCCGCCCACACCCGTCGCCACGCCCGCAGCCAGCGGCCCCGCAGAGGACGACGCAGCGCCAGAATGGCACCCACCGCAGCAGCCGAGGGACGCGGCAGGATGATCGACCCTGGAGGAGTGGCCGCCGACCACGCCACCCGTTGATACACCGCCTTGCCGTGGTCTCCCACGATCTCGCTGGGCAGCAGCGGCAACACCGGGACACACGCCGCCAGCGGGTGGGTGCGCTCGGGAACCCGCAATGCGACGTGCGGCCAACCCTCGATCAACGCCTCCACGACCGGAGCCGCCACCTCGGCCGAGATACCTCCGTTGGCGAGCACGGCGACTCCACGCCGATCGGGCGCCAGCTCGGCTCGGGTCGGGCCTCGCTCCACGAGACCGGCGAGCGTGCTCGCAACCGGCAGCGGCGGAGCGTCGGGATCCAGATCGACCACCAGCGCCGTCGTCACCGATGCGGCCAACGCCAGGGGGGCAACCACTCCGAGCAGCGGATCGACTGGTGACCAGGTCGCCAACACCGCCATCGTGCGCATCCTTTCCCTCCGCTCGAGGCGGAGCCCGCTGGGCTGACCAGGAAGACGTGGTCGGGGAGTGGCCGGATCGGCGACGATCAGCGTCGTACCGTCAACGTACGAGGCGGGTGTGACAGATTCAATGCACCCGCCCGAGGAACGTATCCCGACGACGCTCACCTCGCAGCTCGCTGCATCCGCCGTCCCGACAAACCCCTCCCCGGCCGCAGCCGTCATCACCGACGGGTGGCGGCCGTCTGTTTGCCGGCCTGTTGACGACCGGCCTGATCTATGCCGATGCGGTCTCGCTGAGCTGGCTGCGGCTGTGATCGAGCGATGCTCCGGGCACGTCGATCGTCGGGCTGCTGGTGAGGCTGGTTTGTGACGAGGGCGTCGCAGTGGTGGGGGCAACGCACGATCCGGCACACCCGGCCGTTGCCCACCACGTGGTGGCGCTGCAGGACAGACGTCTCAGCCCGGCGGAGTGCCCGGAGCGGTTGGGGCGCATCTGGCTAGCCCGACCCCGGTCGTAGACTTCGGACCATGAAAGAGGCTGCGTTCTTCGATCTCGACAAGACGGTGATCGCCAAATCCTCGACCCTCGCCTTCCGCAAGCCGTTCTACAAGGCGGGTTTCCTCGGCCGCCGCACCCTGATGAAGCTCGGGGTCGCCCAACTGTTCTACGTGTTGTTCGGGGCCGACGAGGACACGTTGGAGCGAGCCCGCGACCAGATGGTCCAGCTCACCGCGGGTTGGCATCGAGTGGAGATCGAGCAACTCGTCGAAGAGACGCTCGACGAGGTAGCCGACCCCCTGGTGTACGCAGAGGCGCTGACGCTGATCGACGAGCACAAACGCAACGGGCGTGAGGTGTACCTGGTGTCGGCCAGCCCCGTGGAGATCGTCCGTCCGATCGGCCGCCACATCGGCGTCACCAAGATCATTGCCACCCGGGTGAAGACCGATACGGCCGGTTTCTTCCTCCCCGAGATCGACCGATACGCCATGGGACCGGGCAAGGCGGAGGCGATCGAGGAGGTGGCGGAGCGTGAGGACATAGATCTCGGCGCCAGCTACGCCTACTCCGACAGCACCACCGACCTTCCCATGATGGAGGTCGTCGGCCATCCGGTGGCGGTCAACCCGGAGACCAAGCTGCGTCGCATCGCCGAGGAGCGAGAGTGGCCGATCCTCGAGTTCCAGCGGCAGGTGAGCGTGCAGTCGCCGTTGCGACGACGCGCCCCGCTCATCTCCGGTGCCAGCATCGCGGTGACGGCGCTGGGGGCCGTCGCCGTAGCCGTCCTGCGCCGCCGCTGAGATCCTCTCAGAGCGAACGCCCTACCGATCAGACGAGCGCCCCACCGATCTCCGGGCCGCCGTGCGACGGAGAACCACGACGCCGGCAGCGGCAACCAGCAGCACCCCGATGGCGATGAGCAGCGGGGTCCCATCGTTGCCATCGGTTGCCACCGGTGCGGCGGCATCGTCGGACTCGCTCGAGTCTTGCGGCGCTTCGCTCGTGACGGGTGCGGGGGAGGCATCCGACTCCCCGGGCGCCACCGTGCTGGTCGTTGAGGCGGAGGCATCGGGATCGGCTTCGGTTGGGTCGACGGTCAGTGTTGCCGGTAGCGGAGTGTCGATACCGCCCGGTACGGCCAGCTCGACCGGTACCGCCGGCGTCTCGAGGGCGATGATCGGACCCCACGTGGCCAGCGGCAGCGTCACCACGTCTTCGGGCGGTCCCCCATCGACGCGAATCGAGATCGTTCCGCTGTCTACGGTCACGGCCGTCGTGCCCGCTCGAGCGGCGGCCCAACCGTTCCAGCCGCTCGAGAAATCGGCGCTCAGCTGTTCGAGGGCCGTGTCCAGCACCACGGTTCCCGGCCGATCGGTGTGGACGATCAGCTCGAAACGAGCGTCGTCGAGCCAGCGGATGCGCTCCCCTCCCCCGTCGACGGTCGTGCCGGCAGCTGTGGAGAAGTCCGGCGCCGAGAAGAGCAAGACCTCGGTGGTGACTGCGCCATCTGCGCTGGAGCGGTAGACGGTGGCGGCGATGTGCTCTCCGTTCGGGCTCACCGCGGCCCCAGTGACGCTGGCGAAGTCCGCACCGGTGTCCTCGAGCTCGTGCACGGGGATGACGGTCTCATCGGCCCAGCGGATGGCAATCACGCTCCGCCCTTCGTAGTCGAGCAACACACCGAAGTCTTCGCCGATGCTGCCCCTCGGTAGCGGCAGATCCATTACGGGCCGCATGCCGTCACTGGCCTCGAAGAGCCGGCCGACCGAACGGCCATCGATCCATTCTTCACCCAGCAGCCAGACCGACGATGCGCCCTCGTCCCGGCACGACACGTCGGAGAACGAGATGTGGTCGGCATGTCCGACCAGACTCATCGTGTCGACGACGCTGAGGTCGACCAAGCTCCGGACCAGCAACTCCCAGTCGTACAGCTCGACCTGCAATTGCCTGCCCGGGCACCGATCCCAGGTGAAGAGTGAGCGAAACGATGCGTCCTCGTTGACGCTGTCGCCGGGCACGATGCCGAGCGGGCGGCCCCGATCATCCAGCGCAAGGAGCGGGCCCTCGGCGAAACCTCCGGCCAAGAGGAAGTGAGCCGGTCCCTCTCCGAAGGCCGGGAATGGCTCCAGGGCGGCCTCCAGGACCTCGGCGGACATGCTCGAGCACAGCCCGGTGGCGAGCTTGCCGTCCTGTTCGTAGATGAAGATCCCGGCACGAGCACCTTCGGGAATCTCGAGACCGCATGAAGCGCCGTCGATCGCCGTCTGCAGTGAGATCTCGGGGCCGAAGTCACCCTTGACCCAGCGCTCCACCTCGAAGTGCACGGTCTTGAGCGTGTCCGAACGGACGATGCCCGATCTGTCCACGCTCTCCGCACCGTCGTCGACCAGAGTGCCGATGAAAGCGGCGCCGTGATGTTGCAGCATCTCGGCGGGGTTGAAAGCGGCGCACGAGCAGGCGTACGCCGCGGGGACTGCGATCCCCAGGGTCGTCGCAAAGACGCCGACGAGGATGATGGCTGCGAACCAGCGTCTGTTCATGGGGATACGACGCTGGCGAACCCCGCGGAGTTCCTGCATCGTCGCTCATTCAGACGGCAGTTTCCCGGCAGTTGCAGACAGCGGTTTTGGACGGCCGATCGAGACGGCTGACTCAGACGGCGCTCCGCTCGCCCTGCCGCATCTGGGCGAGACCCACCGCCTGCGCCACTCCGATGCCGGCGACCACGAGCGAGATCGCACCCAGCGCCCATCGGCCTCCGATGGTGAGCGCATCGGGGAGGAAGAAGATGATCACCGCTGCTGCAGCCACCCAAACGTCGTCTGCGGCGATGGCGATCACGGCCTCGGTCGTGTTGATTGGCCGTCTGGCCGCCGCCGCACCGAGCCACAGCGAGTATGCGATCAGACCGAGCCCGAGCACGACCAGAACCCACGTCTCGACGCCGGCAAGATCTGCGAGCCATGGGCTGAGCACTGCGAGAACGACTCCGGAGATCCGGGAGAACCATGCATTGGCCGTCAACGCTCGCTCCAGCAGCGTCGGTGTGGTGTCGCTCATCACGGGTACGCCTCCATTTCGCTCGCTGCATCGTCCCAAGCGGCGTGACGCGATTCAATTACCCGCCACGTCATCGATCCTGCAACCTGGAGTTGGTACCGTCGCGCCATGACCCGGCAGCTCCCCGCCTTCGGCGAAGCCTTGCGGTCGTGGAGACGCCACCGCAGGTACAGCCAATTGCAGCTCGCCGCACATGCCGATGTGTCGCAACGTCACCTGAGCTTTCTCGAGCGGGGCCGGTCGAGACCGAGCCGGGAGATGGTGTTGCACCTTTCCGAGGTGCTGGAGCTCCCGTTGCGTGACCGCAACGCACTTCTCACCGCCGCAGGCTTTGCGCCCGAATACGAGCAGCGCACGCTGACGGGAACGGACCTCGCCGACATCGCCGCAGTGATGCAACCGGTGCTCCAGGCACACGAGCCCTATCCGGCCATCCTCATGGATCGGTATTGGAACCTCGTGCTCGCCAACGACGCTGCAGCACGGCTCACCGGCGCCCTGCTCGACACAGATGGGCTATGGCATCGAGCGGGCCGTTCCAATCTCGTCCGCTTGGCGCTGCATCCCGGCGGAATCCGGACGGTGACGGTCAACTGGCAGGAGCTGGCGACGAGCTTGGTGACCCGCCTGCGCCATCAGCTCAGCGAGCGACCCCACGATGGCGAGTTGCGGGAGCTCTACGACGAGGTGGTCGCATATCCCGGCGTCGCCGAGCTGGGTAGTCATGGACCCATGGCCGCCGACGATCTCGTGCTGGCCATCCATTACCGCAGCGGGGGCCTCGAGCTCCGGCTCTTCAGCATGCTGGCGACGTTGGGGGAACCGCACGACGTCACCATGTCGGAGCTCGTCATGGAGACGTTCTACCCGATGGATGAGCGGTCCCGACGCACCTTGGAGACGTGGAGCCGGGAAGGGGGGCACCGGCCCAGAGGTGGGGGCGAGGGACCGCTGCGGTCCGGGGCGGGTACGGACCGCAGCGGTGAACGAACCTGATCAACGATCTGCGGTTTCGCCGCTGCCGGCGCCGTTGGCGCCTGCCACGACCGGTTTGGGTGACTCCGGCTCGCGAGCGACTCCGCCACCGGGCGTGACCCTGCCGCCCTGGAGAGCAGCAGCGAAGCTGCTGGTGGCCTGGAGAGCGATGATGTCGGCGGGCATCTCGATCTCGGCGTCGTCGAGCGCACATTTCACCGCTTCGATGACCCGATCCCGGGTGGCCACTGCATCGTGCTGGTGGGGGTTGGTCCAGAACCGTGCCGTGAAGTTGACGGTGGCTGTACCCAATTCGTCCACGAACGCCTCCGGTGCCGGGTCGCCGGCGACGTCGTCGACCGTGGCCATTGCCTCCACGATCACCGATCGCGCTTCGGCCAGATCTGCTTCGTAGGCGACCCCGACGACGAAATCGACGCGACGCTTGTCGAAGGCGGTTTGCACCACGATGGCGTTCTTGTACACGTCGGCGTTGGGGACCAGCACGCGCTTGCCGTCGAACGTCTTGATCTGCGTCTCCCGGATGGTGATCTGCTCCACGGTGCCGCGGTGACCGCTGACCTCGATCTGGTCACCCGCCTCGAATGGCTCTCGCAGCAGCAGGAGCACGCCGGCGAGCAGGTTCTCCAAGATGTCCTGGAACGCAAAGCCGATGGCAACGGAGAAGAGCCCGAATCCGGCGAGCAGATCGACCGGCGCCACCGAGGGGAAGACAACGGTGACCCCGAAGAGAACACCGAGGCCAAGCACGATCCAGCCGGCGATCTTGCTCATGACCGTGGCAAAGCTCTCGGAGTGGTTGCGGCGCAACGACGTGCGCAGGAGACTGCGGACCAACCGGCCGGCCAGCCATCCCAGCGCAACGACCACCAGCGCGATACCGATCCGGGGCACTGCTTCGAGCAGCGATTCCCAGAGGTTCGTCGCCGAGCCCGTGATCTCTGCGGTTGGGGTGGTGGTCGACTCTCCTCGGGCAAGCATTGCAGGTCTTTCTGTCGATGGAACGATCGCGTGTGGAACGATCGCGTGCTACCCCGCTCGGGCGAGCCCCAAACGCAACCCACACGTTGCGCCGTCAGTCGTCGATGGGTGGTGGGGCACCCAGGATCGAAGATTCACCGATGACGTCGTCGATACCGGATGGCGCCGGATCGCCTTTGGCGGCGATGCCGGCGGAGCGGGCCTGCTCCAGCTTGGCTGTAGTCAGGCGCGACGCTCCGAAGATGGTGACCGCGGCGAATGCCGCTGCGACGAAGAACCACGGCATTCGCAGCGCCAGCTCCCGGGTGGTGAACAGCTCGCTCACCGCCACGATGGCACCACCGACGAAGAGCCCGATCGGCATCATCCCCCAGCCGAAGAAACGGTAGACGCTGTTGACCCTGCCCAAGAGCTTGTCGGGGATGATCGTCTGCCGGAACGAGACGGTTATCACGTTCCACAACACTGAGAGAAAGCTCTCGATGGCAAACACGACCCAGACGAGCGGCCACCACGACGCCACTCCGATCACCACCGAGGCCACCACCGAACCACTCAGCGTCATGAAGAGGGACGCACCGCTGCCCACGACCTCGCTGATCTTCGAGGCCATGACGCTGCCGAGGACGCCACCGGCGGCGCCGGCCGTCATCAACAGGGCGAAGGCGAAGGCATCGACGTCGAGCACCTCTTGGGCGAACAGCACGAACGTGGCGAAGGTCGCCATCCCGAGCCCGTTGAGCAGCCCGAGGATGATCGCCATCGGCCGCAACACATCGTGACGCCACAGCCAGGAGAAACCCTCGGCGATCTCTTTTCGCCACGCCACCTTGCCGCCGCCGCCCTCCCCGCTACGGAACTCACCGGTGATGAGGAAGACGAGACCGGCCGCCACTGCGAACGTGCCGGCGTCCACGAAGAACGGCAGGGCGAAGAGGACGCCGATGAGCAGGCTGCCGAGCGGCGGTCCGGCAAAGCTGTTGGCCACCATCTCGGCTCCCCACAACCGGCCGTTCGCCTTTTCCAGAGTTGCCGGCTCGACGATGGCGGGAAGGATCGTTTGGGCTGCGTTGTCTCTGAGCACCTCGGCCATGCCGAACAGAAACGACGCAACGACGAGGACCGTGTACAGGAACGTGTTCGTCTCGATGTCGAGACCACCCGCAATAGCATCCGGCGAGGGGAGGCCGGACGCCTCTGCGGTGACCGCAAACGCCACGCCCAGGGTGAGCACCATCCGCGCCAGGTCCATCGCCATCATCACCTTCCTGCGGTCCGTGCGGTCCGTGATGACCCCGGCCGGCAGCGAGAAGACCAGCCACGGCAGCCGCTGGGCGACGGCGATGATCGCGATGAGCAGCGGGTCGCGGGTGACCGCCGATGCCAGCCACGGATAGGCGATCTGAGCGACGCCATCGCCGAGGTTCGACACGACGCTGGCGACCCACAGCTTCCAGTAGCTCGCCCCCAGCCGGACTCGCCGTTTGCCCGACCGGGGCAGCGCCTCGCCGGATGCGTCCGTCGCCATCGCCAAAGGCTATCCGGCCGAGCGGCACACTCGCCGCACTCGTCAGAGTGCGGCGAGCATGGCTGCGGAGAAAGACACCACGGCGACGGCGGTTCGTGCGACGTGGCCGCGAAACCAGCGAACCCGTGCCCGATCGATGTTCGCCACCCGGTCCGCCACGATGCGGCGCTGCAGCGGAAGCAAGATCGCCAGTGACCCCGACAAGATGGTGGCGAATCCCGCCGCAGTCAGGGTGGCGAGGGCTCGCGTGTTGCCCTGCGAGGTGGCGGCAGACCCGCTGGCCGCAACCAGCGTCATCACGACCAGGGCCGGTTGGACCCGATCGGCCCAAGCCAGCCAGCGGTCGAAGTCGGTTCGGAAGGCCGGCACCGGCATCGACCGCCACTGCGGAATCCGTATCACCGCAAAGTACCCGGCAGTGATGCTGAACACGCCGGCACCAACCACCATCGGTAGGGTCCAGCCGCTCATCCGGCCCCTACCCGGGTCTCGTCCCGCTCGAGCTCGGCGTCGGCTGCGTCGCTTGCCACAACGGCGTACAGGGCGGCATGAAATGGCCACGGGAAAGTCGCATCACGGAACTCCGGCTGACCAACAGCCGCCAGGAAGTCCTCCCGGGAGGCCCAATGGGCGACGTTGACGAAGCGGAACTCTGCGTCGCCGGCCAGGCTCCGATGCAGCACTACCCCCAGGTAGCCCGGTTGGGTGCTGAGGAAGTCTCGGGCCCGCTGCCAACCGCTGAGGAACGCCTCATCGTCACCTACCGGCACCTCGAATGCATTGATGAGAACGACCGGCTTGCCATCCATCGTGTGGACTCCTTTCTGGATCACGTTTCGACGCCTCGATCGGCGTCGAGCCGGTTGCACAATTCGTCGAGCACCCGAACCGCAGTGGCCAGATCGGCGGGGGGGAGCCCCGTGGCCAGCTCGTCGACCCAGACAGCCTGTTTGTATTCCATCGCTCGGTATCGTTCCGTGCCCAGGTCGGTGAGACGCACGAGTTGCGAGCGGCGGTGGTCGGGGTTGGGCATCAGGCTCACCAGACGATCCTGGTGGAGACGGCGCACCGTGGCGTGCACGCTCTGCCGGGTGAGACCCATCCGGCGGGCGATTTGGGGCACTGTCAGGGATCGACCGGCGAGTGCGATGGCACCCAGCACCTGCCACCGGGCCGCCGTCAACTCCTCAGCGGCGGCGAGCTCGTCACCGGCGGTGAGCAGGAGACCATTGGCGCGGAATACGGAGAGGATCAGCTCGGTGGTTCGCTCTCCTGCTCGGGTGCGGTGGCTCGACATGTCAGGATACTGACAACTCGTGAGACGTTTGTCAATAGGCTTCCTCCGCGACGTTTGCCATCGATCACCGGTGACGGGCCGGCGACGCGTATGGCGTCGAAGGGCCGGGGCGCCCGGGTTTGCCGGTAGCATCGCCGGTGCCATGGCGAAGTCTCTCCCCCGCACCCTGTTCGAGAAGATCTGGGACGACCATGTCGTCCGGAGTCGTGGCGACGAACCCGACTTGCTGTACATCGACCTCCACCTGGTTCATGAGGTCACATCGCCGCAGGCGTTCGAGTCCCTGGCCATGCAAGGCCGTCAGGTGCGCCGCCCGGATCTCACCTTGGCGACGATCGACCATGGTGTGCCCACCGCAGGCCGTGCCCTGGGAATCCGCGATCCCCTTTCGAAAAAGCAGATCGACACCCTCGTGGCCAACTGCCACGCCAACGGGATCACGCTCTTCAACATCGACGACCCGCGGCAGGGCATCGTGCACGTGATCGGCCCCGAGCAAGGCATCACCCAGCCCGGCATGACCATCGTCTGCGGCGACTCCCACACCTCGACGCACGGTGCGTTTGGCGCACTCGCTTTCGGCATCGGCACCTCGGAGGTGGAGCACGTGCTCGCCACCCAAACGCTCCCCCAGACCAGACCGAAGTCGATGTCTGTCGAGGTGACCGGGACGCTGCCCACCGGTGTCACCGCCAAGGACATCATTCTCGGGATCATCGCCAGGATCGGCGTCGACGGCGGTGTTGGTCACGTCATCGAGTACCGCGGCGATGCGATCCGCTCGCTGTCCATGGAGGGCAGGATGACGGTGTGCAACATGTCGATCGAAGGAGGCGCCCGCGCCGGGCTGATCGCCCCCGACGACACCACCTTCGCCTACATGGAAGGCCGCAACTACACACCCAAGGGCGAGGACTGGGACACCGCAGTCGAGTACTGGCGCACGTTGCACACCGACGAAGGTGCCGATTTCGACGTAGAGGTGGTGCTCGATGCGGCCGGTCTGGAACCCCACGTTTCGTGGGGCACCAACCCGGCACAGACCCTCCCCGTCTCGGGCAATGTTCCCGCACCCGAAGACTTCACCAATCCGTTGGAGAGAGATGCCACCAAGCGGGCGCTCGAGTACATGGATCTCGAACCGCACACAGCCATCACCGACATTCACATCGACCGGGTGTTCCTCGGCTCGTGCACCAACGGCCGCATCGAGGACCTGCGGGCTGCGGCGGCCCTCCTCGACGGGAAGCGGGTGCACCACGGGGTGCATGCGATGGTGGTGCCCGGTTCCGGGTTGGTGAAGCTGCAGGCCGAAGAGGAGGGGCTCGACCGCATTTTCAAGGAAGCGGGATTCGAGTGGCGTGACGCCGGGTGCTCGATGTGTCTCGGCATGAACCCGGACATCCTCTCCCCGGGGCAACGCTGCGCTTCCACCTCGAACCGCAACTTCGAGGGGCGGCAAGGCCGTGGTGGACGCACCCATCTCGTGTCACCGCAGATGGCGGTGGCCGCCGCGATCGAGGGTCACTTCGTGGACGTGCGCACGTGGGGGTGATCGAGCGGCGCCGGCCGGGGATCCCCGCCGATTACGGGGTCGCCACCGACACGACCGGCATGCTCGAGTGGAACGACGTCGCTGCGGCTCTGGCCGCCGCGCCGATCTTCTGGGTGGCGACCGTCAACCCCTCATCCACTCCCCATCTGATTCCCATCTGGGGCGCTTGGGTAGAGAGCTCGGCCTACATCGAGGGTGGCGACATGACTCGCTGGTCGCGCAACCTCGCCGTGCGACCAACCGTGCACATCGGTGTCGACCACGACGCAACGCAGATCATGGTGCGCGGTGAGGGCGAGCAGATCGAGGCGTCGCATGACTTGCAGACAGACATCGCCGACTGTTACGCAGCCAAGTACCCGTACCGGCCGGCGGGCACGACGTACTGGGAGGTCCGGGCACGACGAGTGCTGGCGTGGAGCACGTCGGACCTCGAATCGTTCGGCACGACTCCGACCGAGTTCGTCTTCGAGGAGACATCGTGAGATCCGTAGATGTGATCCAGGGACAGATGATGCCGCTGCCGCGCGCCAACGTGGACACCGATCAGATCATCCCCAAACAGTTCCTCAAGCGAGTGGAACGCTCCGGGTTCGGGCCCTACCTCTTCTACGACTGGGTGTACGACGAGGAGGGGGAGCTGATCGAGGACTTCATCCTCAACCATCCCGACTATCAGCACGCCACCGTGTTGGTGAGCGGTCCCAACTTCGGATCCGGCTCATCGCGGGAGCACGCCCCATGGTCACTCGAAGACTGGGGGTTCGAGGCGATCATCGCGCCGTCCTTCGCCGACATCTTTCAATCGAACTGCCACAAGATCGGTCTGCTGCCGGTGGTGCTCACCGACGTCGAGGTGGCGCACCTCACCGAGATCGCCACCAACCCCAACAACGAGGTGGTGATCGATCTCGAGCGCCAGCGTGTCTCGTCAGACGACTTCGAAGCGACCTTCCACATTGATCCCTTCTCCAAGCACTGTTTTCTCAACGGTCTCGATCACGTGGCCCTCACGCTGCAACACGAAGATGCGATCTCCGGCTTCGAACACACCCGACCCCGGTTCAAGCCGTCGCTGACCTAGCGGCTGACGACCGGCCGCCGCCTCTTTCGACCACGGGGAGTCCGGGTCACGCGGTCGACATGCGGATCGACGTTACGCGTTGGTTGTTCCCCACCGTGATCTGGCCCGCTCTACGTCCTCCTTGACAATCCGCTGACCTGAGCTGATAGACCTTCCCGTGAAGTGAAGAGGATTGCCGCCGCATCGAGGTTGCGCGTAGTGTCGCAAGGGGATGGGAGGTCCATGGTGAGCGCTCCGTCAGACACTCGAGCATCGACATCCGTCAGGATTCGTGTGCTCGGACCAGTCGAAGTGGTGACGGGCGACGAGCGGCATGAGCTCGGCGGTCCGAAGCAGAGGACCGTGCTGAGCTTGATCGTTGCGGCCGGCGGACAGCAAGTGTCGACCGACGCACTCGTTCACGAGTTGTATGGCGACGATGCGAGCCCCAATGCGCGCAGGTCCATCCAGACCTTTGTGTCGACGCTGCGCCGTGAGCTCGGTGACCTCATAGTCGGCACCACCGGCGGTTACCGGCTCCAGGAGCCCGCGGGCACCATCGACGCCCAGCAATTCGAGGACCTTCTCGAACACGGCCGCCTCAGCCTCGAAGACGATGCCGGTGGTGCCGCAGCCACGCTCCGGGAGGCGCTGGCGCTTTGGCGAGGCAACCCCTACGCCGATGCGGAGCAGCGGGACGTGCTGTACCTCGAAGCCAAACGACTGATCGAGCTGCGTCTAGTGGCAATCGAAGCCCGGATCGAGGCCGACCTGGCGCTCGGCAGGCATCAACAACTCGTGGCTGAACTCGAGGCACTGACGGCTGAACACCCGTATCGCGAGCAATTTCGCGCCCACCACATGCTTGCGCTGTACCGGTCAGGACGGCAGACGGAGGCGCTCAGGGCTTACCAGCAGACGCGCCGAATCCTCGCCGAGGAGCTCGGCATCGACCCGTCACCTCAACTCAGTGAAATGGAACAGCAGATCTTGGACCACGATCCCAGGCTCGTCCACACACCGAGGATCGGCGTCACCCGGAAAGCTTTGGTCGCATTCGAGTTCGAGATGAACAGCCACCGTACCGACGGGAGCGGCGACCGCGAACTGCTCGTCGCTCGCGCGGTGCAAGCCGATGCGGTTGTCGCCTCCGCAGTTGCATCACACGGTGGGCGCGTGTTTGCGCAGCGGCTGCGCACGACGTTTGCTGCGTTCGAGACCGTCGACGACGCTCTCGCCGCAGCGAGCGACGCAGTCCGGGACACCGGATCGGCGAACACCGGCACTGATGCCCACGGATCGGTCCGGGTTGCGGTCGATGTCGGAGAGGTCGAGGTCGGTCCGGACAACGAGATCACTGGACCCCCCGTCGCCCGCGTCGCTGGTCTCGCGGTCGTCGCACACCCCGGTCAGATCGTGCTTTCTGCAAAGGCGCAAGCGGGAGCCGCTGCGACGGGAGGGTGGACAGTCCGCGGGCTTGGCGCACACAGCGTACCCCACATGCACGGGGATGAGCAGCTCTACCAACTCGTCGTACAAGGGATACCCGACAGCTTCCCACCTCTGAGATCGGACGGGATCCCTCCGTCGCTGCCCGGTGCATTCCACACGATGCCCGGCTACGAGTTGCGTCGCGAGGTGAGGCGTGGGCATGGCTACGTGGTCTGGCAGGCGTACCAGCCGTCCGTTGGCCGAGAAGTCGCGTTGCGTGTCATCGTCCCGGAGCTGTCGAATGAACCGCGCTTTGTGCGGCGTTTCGAGGTGGACGCCCTGTCCGTCGCTCGTCTGGATCATCCGCACGTCGTACCGCTGTACGACTACTGGCGAGATCAGACAGGGGCCTACTTGGTATCGCAGTGGATGTCCGGAAAACGTCTTGCTGACGAAATGACCGAACACCGGCTGAACGAGTCCGATGTCGACCGGCTCGTTCGCAATGTCGGATCCGCACTCGCTGCGGCCCATGGCGTAGGTGTTGTGCACGGCGACGTGTCGCCCGTGAACATCTTTCGAGATGCCGCCGGCTCATTTCAGATCGGCAATTTCGGCATAGCGCACGGCCTCGTGGATCGCACCGAGGACCCCAACGCCAAAGGTGGCGATATCGAGGGCCTGCGGCGAACCATCGAAACGGCGGCCGCACCGAGCAAATCCGTCGCACGCTTCCTGGCATCATCCGCTGACGCTAAAAGCGTGGAACAAATGGTCGCGATGTGGGAAGACACCCAAGCCCCGGGCACACAACGTCCATCGCGCAGAGCGCTGATCGCCGTTCGCAACCCTTATCGAGGTCTCGCCGCCTACACAGAAGCTCACGCCGCCGACTTCTATGGACGGGTTGCTGCGACGCACGACCTCATCGCAGCGCTGGGCCGGCAGAGGTTTGTTGCCGTTGTCGGCCCGAGCGGGGTTGGCAAGTCGTCGGTGGTCAATGCTGGGCTCTTGCCGGCGGTCAGACGGGGCGTGGATTTTGCGCCCGACGGCGCCTTTGTCGTCGAGATGACGCCAGGCGCACGACCGGTCGAAGCACTTGCTGCTGCCCTGCTGCGCAGCGCTGTGGTACCCATGCCCGAGCTCTACGAGCAGATGACAGGCCATGTCGAGGGTGTCAGCCGAGCGCTGCGACACATGTTCCCCGCAGACGCTGCCATTCTCATCGTGGTCGACCAGTTCGAGGAACTCTTCACCCTCACGACCGAACCCGACCGGCGAGAACGTTTCCTCGACCTCCTCACCGAGTTGGCCACAGACTCGGCGGTCGGTGCCCGCATAGTTGCGACGTTGCGCGCTGACTTCTTCGATGCGCCGTTGCTGCATGCAGGCATGGGTGAGCTGCTCCGCAGCGGTACGGTGCCGCTCGCCGCCCCCAATGCTGACGAGCTTCGAGAGATGATCGAGGCTCCCGCAGCGGCTGTTGGCGTCGGCTACGAACCCGGTCTCGTCGACCGCATCGTCTCGGATGTAGTCGACGAAGCGGGAAGACTCCCACTCCTCGGATATGCGCTACGCGAACTCTTCGAGCGCCGCTCGGGCGAGGACATCAGCATCACCGACTACAACGAGATCGGTGGCGTGATTGGGGTGCTGGGACGACGTGCAGAGGATGCGATGCATGAGCTCGACGCGGTCGACGAGGCGACGATACGTCAGGTCATGTTGCGTTTGGTCCGTCTCGGAAGCGGCGGCGAACCTGCCCGTCGCCGGGTTCGCATGTCTGAGCTGCAGCGGATGGGTACTGACCCTGCAGACGTGGGAGTTGTCATTCGGGCTTTTGCGGACCAACGGCTGCTCACGTTCGACCGCGATCCTGTCACTCGTGGACCAACAGTCGAGGTCGCTCACGAAGCGATCTTTGCCCAGTGGGATCGCATGGCGGGTTGGATCGAGGAGTATCGCGACGACCTCGACCTGCGCCGTCGCCTCCTCACGGCGGTCGACGAGTGGGAGGGCGCAGACCGAGACCCTGAGATGTTGCTCACGCCGGGGCGACTTGCTCGTTTCGAGGACTGGGCTCGCGAGTCGCCGCTCTCGCTGAGCGCGACCGAGCAGGGCTATCTCGCCGCAAGCCGAGAGCGAGAAGAAGCGGCACGGCGGCAGCGCACCCGGGTTCGCACGCTCGCCTTTGCCGCAATCACAGCGGTGGCTCTCGTGGCAATCGCCCTGGCTATCGTTGCCAACTCTGCGTCTCACAGAGCGCGTATTCTCGCCGCCGACGCACTCGTAGGAGATGCCAATTTCCGGCTTGCTTCTGGCCAATTCGAAGAGGCCGCGATCGGGCTCACTGAGTCGTTCCGGCTGAACCAGAGCGTGAGACCTCTCACGGCGATGGGCGCCATCGTCAATGGACACGAGATCTGGGGATCATCACTCGCAGACGTGGATGGCGCCACGGCCGTGAAGGTTGCAGTCGACTGGCAGGCGGGGGTGGCAGCCACTGCCGGCGCCACAGCTTCAGTGCCACTCTTCGATGTTGAGACTGGCGCCTTGCTCGGTGTCATCGCTGGTCGTGATGCGATCGGCGCACTCGCATTCACCTCAGACGGCCGTTTGGTCACTGGAGATCGCGGCGGTGGTTTAGCGGTGTGGGACGTTTCATCCCGGGAACGAGTTTCAGATGTCTTCGAACTAGAAGCCGAGATCTCAGACTTGGTGGTGACAGCCGAGGATGACGTCGTGGTGAGTACGTTCAAGCCCGACGATCGCAGTTCGAGCGTGGTCGTCTCGATCGAGATGGATGCCAGCGGAGCGTGGTCGACCAAAACGAGATTCGACGTTGATGGGCTCGACAATGACCGAGGATCGCTCGCCGGACGCGTCGAGATCGTCCGGCTCGTCCTGGCGCCGGACGGACGGCGACTCGTCACACTCGGCCGTCCGGTTCTGGCTGCTGTCTGGGCGCTCGACTCGGGCGACCTGCTCACGAGTCACGCAGGTTCGGGACGCGCCTCGATATGGGGAGGGGTGTTCACGCACGACGGACGCTTCCTGGTGACCGGCCAACAAGACCGGACTCTCCAGGTTCGAAACGGATTGTCTCTCGACCCGATAGGGCCGCCATCTGCGCCTCTGAGCGGGCAACAGCGGTCACTGTCCTTTGCCGCAGGAGACCGCACGCTGTTCACCAGTGGTCAAGCTGGAGTGCTCGTGTGGGAGTTTTCCTCAGACGGAGAGTTGGGGATCACTCCTCAGGAGATTGGTGTGACTCCGGAGCTGACGACGCATGGGCACGCCCTGTCGCCCGACGGCCAACGCCTCATCGTCGCGGTGGCGGATCGAGTTCGCTCATATTCGACCTTCCCTGGAGTGACTCCACCTCCGCCGCTGCCTGACGACTCGCTCCGTAGCGTCGTTGCGACCGAGTCCATGGTTTGGAGCGCCGGTGAGGCCGGGGTGATCCATCGCTGGAATCGCGCAAACGACGCTGTGAATTCGGTCGATCTCGACACCGACGTCGTCTCGACCCTTACGCACGGCACGCACGCGGGCGAGGTGTACTTCGGAACGGGCGATGGCGAGTTGGGGAAAGTGGACATCGATACCGGCGTCGTACGAGTCCGCGCCCATGACAATCAGATATGGGCGATCGCATGGAGCCCCAGCGGCGAGCTCATCGCCGCAGCCAGTGCCGACAACACGGTTTCGGTGAGGGATCCGGCAACCCTGGAGGCCTTGTCCTCTTTCGGCCCTGAGACCGACGGGGGCCCGGCCGGCCTCAAATCGCTGATATTCGTCGATGAGCGCACCGTGGCGACGACAGGAGGTGATGGCTGGCTGCGCACGTGGGATGTCGAAACGGGTCAGCCCATCGTTGAGCTTCAAGTAGTGGAAGATCAGCTCAACGCCATCGCTGTGATCGGCGAGAACCTCGTAGCGGTCGGGGACGAACGTGGCACCTTGAGCTTCGTCGACGTCGAGCGCGGCGTCGTTGAACGGACCATCGAGTCACACACCTCAGCTGTGCGCGGCCTCGCCGTGTCTCCGGACGGTTCGACGCTCGCATCGGGCGCCCAAGACAATTCCGTGCGGCTGCGGGACATCGAAGGTGGTGCGCAACTTGGCCTGTTCCGGCATGCCGGAGCCGTCCGTGCGGTTGCTTTTGCGGACAACGGTGCCCGACTGGTTGCCGTCGACATCAGCGGCGAGGTGATCGTCTGGGACGCCGACTGGACTTCGTGGCCCGGTCGCTTGTGTGGCTGGCTCGACGGATGGGACATCGACTCCAGTTGGCCGGATGTCATGGGAGACGAGCCGTTGGACCCGGCCTGCGACGGGTGAGCAGCCGGGTTGCCGTGCGGCCGCAGCCGTGGCCGATAGGTGGTTGAACGAGCTCCTCGGAGAGTTCCTGTCGACACGAGCACAGATTCCCCGCAATCGCGACTTCGCCGTCACGATTTCGACGGGGCGCGTATGGTTCACGCGGTGAACGAGTCGGAGCTCCCCAGAAGCGGGAGTGAGACCCGAGGAGCCGCCGAGCCGTGGTGGTGTCGGAACGGCAGGTGCTCCCGTCTCCTCCATGGTCGCCGGGCCAGCCGGCTCCAGGGAGAAGGAGAGAGAGAATGCGCATGCTGAGACGCAGCATGATCGTCGCGTTGTTCGTCGGGAGCCTCGTCGCTGCCACAGCGCCGGCGATCGCTGATCACACGGATGCGGCCCACGAGCGGATGGATCTGCTCTTCGAATCGCCCAACAACGGCGGCTTCACCAATTCCGACATCGCCTTCTGGGGCGACCTGGCCTACGTCGGGAACTACGGCGGTCCCCGGATCTTCGACATCAGCGATCCGGCGAATCCACAGCTTGTTTCCGACGTCAGCTGCTTTGGGCCGCAGAACGACGTTTCCGTGTGGGATCGCGACGGCAACGGCGCTGCCGACATCATGTTCCTGTCGGTCGATGCTGTGCTGACGGGTCCGGACTGTGGCGCCGTGGCGGCAGCCGACCCGCGCGATCCGACCGCTTGGGAGGGCATCCGCATCTTCGATGTCAGCGATCCCGCCAACCCGGTCCAGATCGGCGACATCTACCAGGACTGCGGCTCGCACACCCACACGCTGGTACCGCGCCCCGGTGAGGACAGGCTGCTCCTGTACAACTCGTCGTACCCGCTGCGGCCCGGCCCTACCTGTGGTCAGCCTGCGGACGGACAGGACATCCACCACGATCGCGACCCGTTCCACGGCGTGATCCAGGTGTCCGAGGTGTCCTGGGACCCAGCGGATCCGCTCGGTCCGGTCAACGCGGTCGAGATCGCCGAGCCACCGATCAACTACCCGGGCGATCCGGACAACGTGTTCGATCCGGCGGAGCACGGTCTTGGATTCTTCGATCCGCTCCGTGCCTGTCACGACATCGGTGTCCATCTCGGGGTGGGATTGGCGGCCGGAGCGTGCGCCGAGCAGCTCCAGGTCTGGAAGATCGACGCAAACGGGATCCCGGATACGACGAACCCGGTGTGGGTCTTCGACGACTCCATCGACGAGAACGGGGCCACCGGCGACCCGGCCGACAAAGAGATCGCGGTCGACTTCTGGCATACGGCGCGGTTCACGTGGGACGGCAAGTTCGTCCAGGGCGACGACGAGTCCTTTGGCGGCGGCTGCCCGCCGACCACGGCAATTGGATTCGGCGCCACCGAACCGAACAGCGACACCGGCAGGACTCACTTCCTCAGGGTCTCCGACGGAAAGCGTCTGAGCACCTTCATGATCCCCAGGGCGGGAGCCGGCAGCTACTGCTCCATGCACCAGGGGAACTTCATCCCGACACCAGGGCGCTACTTGTCG
>JBFISM010000042.1:0-24125 GCA_041608535.1 Acidimicrobiia bacterium | reverse complement strand
TCGTGCCGTCCACCACCAGCCCGGGACACCCCTTGCCTGCCGCCTGGACCCGTGCGGGCGCTCGAAGGCGGCAGCCCGCACCGACGTCCAGCGCAACGTGGTCGCGATGTCGGTGCCGGGTCGGAGTCGGATGGTCCGCGTTGCCATGCAGGGCCACGGTACAACCAAGCACCCCCACACGGCCCCACCGGCCATACAATGAGACGGCAGCGTGCGCGCGCTGCCCGTCACAGCTCGAGAGGCGAACACGTGATTCGGCCACAACGAATCGATCTCTGGGACATCGAGCTGCCCCTCGTTCGTAAGTTCACCAACGCCGGGCAGACGCTCGCCTCGCGGCGTTCGGTGATGGTGCTCATGCGGACCGAAGGCTTTCGCGGCTGGGCCGAGGCGCCGATCGTGCCGGGCCACACCCGCGACACGGCGGACGAAGCGTTCGACCTCATGCACTCTGAGGCAGGCCGCATCATCCTGGGCGCCGAACCGGTTCTCATCGAGGGATCAGCGGGCACATCCGCACTCGATGCGGCCCTGTTCGCCCTCAATGCCCATGCCGAGGGGAAATCGCTCGCAGAAGCGGCCGGCGCCACCGGAGGTCCCGTGACCGCCTCCCTGGCGATCGGTATCACGACCACCTTGACCGACTTGCTCGAGACCGTGGAGAAGGCGGAGGCCGACGGCTACCGACACGTCAAACTGAAGATCTCGCCCGACACTCTCGACCGGGTTGCGATGGTACGGCGCAGGTTCCCGGAGCTGGGGATCGCAATCGACGGCAACGGCGCCTTTCGCCGCCGGGACCTCGAGTCGTTGGTGAGTCTGGACCGCTACCGACTGGACTACATGGAACAACCTCTGCCGGCGCTGGACATCGCCGGCCACGCTCCTCTGCAGCGGCTCATCCAGACCCCCATCGCACTGGACGAGTCGGTGCGGCGGCTCGGCGACATCGTCACCGCCGCCACGGTGGGGGCTGCGCTGGCGGTCACGCTCAAACCGGGAAGGCTCGGTCCAACCCTCACCCGACGGGCGATCACACTGGCCGTTCGGCATGGTCTCGAAGTGCGGATGGGCAGTCTGTTGGAAACAGGCATCGGGCGCACCCACGTGCTCGCTCTGGCCGGGCGGCCAGAGGTGACCCTCCCCACCGACCTGACCCCATCGGGCCATTGGTACGCCAACGACCTGCTGACCCTGCCGATGGACATGATCAACGGCGAATTCGCCCAACTCAACGAGCCCAACCTCGATCGACTCGTCGATCGCCACTCGATACGACAGCTCGCCCACCGCCATGTCTTCGTTCCCGATTGAGCCGATGCATCGCACCGGAGCGGGTTCCCCGACCGGCTAGCGTGCACCGATGAGTCGTGCCACCCTCCGCCTGGTCGCAGTCCTCTTCGCCTGCGCCGCTGTCATCACGAGCGCGACCGCTGCCGTCGCACAAACCGGGCCGGGCGACTGTGGTGAGTATCAGGGCGTGGTGTGCACGGGTTGGTTCACCGACGACGCCGGGGTGGTCGACGACGATCAGCGGGTGGAAGATGCGATCGATCGGCTCGTGGGTCGCTTCGGCACGCAGATCGCCATGGTCGTCGTGCAGTCCAGCCCCGGGGGTGATCCGCTCGCCTTCGCCCAGGATCTGGGCAACGCCTGGGGGGTGGGTGATCCCGAGCGCAACGATGGAATCGTCGTGCTGATCGACCTCGGCGCCCGGCGCACCGAGGTGACCACGGGGCCCGGCGTCTCCTTCGACGAGGCTGCGGTGGCCAGCGCCGCCAACAGCTTCTTCGCCGCCGGAGACTTCGAGGGCGGCATGCTGGCTCTCGTCGGGAGCCTGGCGCAGGCGCTCGAAGGATCTCTCCCACCGGAGGACGGGGTCGATTCCGGCGATGGGGTCGTGGACGAGCCCGTGGATCCGGTGCCAGTGCGCGACTCGAATGGCTCCAGCACGCTGGGCTTGGCACTGCTCGGGCTGCTCGTCGTCGGTGGCGCCGGTGGTGCCGGCGCCCTCTACGTGACCAATCGGAACCGCAAGCGGCGTCGCATCCTGGACACTCGTCGCGAGCTGATCGACGGCGATCTGGCTGCGCTGCAGGCTGCGGGACACGAGCTCCCCCAACTCGACGAATACGCCCTGCCTGTGAAGGACGGGCCGAACGCCGCCACGACGCGCGACGTGCTCGACGTGCTGGCAACGGTCGCCGGGGGCGAGACGGTTGCGAACAGCCAGGCCACGCTGGCTGCGGCCGCTCACGGCTTGATCACGCTCGTCGACACCGCCAGGTTGGCGGAGATGACCGAGGTTCCACTCGAGCTGCGCGCCGCCGGTGAGAGGGAGATCCTCGAAGAGGCGGTGCAGGCTGCCGCGGAGGAAGCGCTCGCGGTCGACTTGGACGACGACGCTGCCTTCAAGGTGGGTCGGCTAGAGGTGCAACGGCTCGTTGCATCCCTCCGCCCCCATCGAGTGGCCGCCGGGCGGCGCCGGTTCGCCCAGTCGCTGATCAATGCCATGGCTCCCACACCGCTCGGCGATGCGATCGTCACCGATGCGGGGACCCGTTTCGCCCGCGCCGGACCGGTACTCGACGGCGACGCTCCCATCCGCGACACCGTCGAGGAGGTCGATGCCGCCTATGCGACCGCCACCGAGAAGACCAATCGTCTCAAGTCGGTGTACGACGGACTTCCCGACTCCACGGCCCGCCCTGCCGTGGCTGCGGCGCTGGCCGACCTCGATGACGAACCCGACAATGCGGTGGCTGCCTACGAGGAATTGCGCACTCGGCTGGAGCGACGCGGCACGGCGCTGAGCGCCGATGGGCTGTCGATCCCAGCAGTGGCCGCGCTGCTGTTGATGAACAACGACGCCGATGACCTCGACGAATTCGTCGCCGCATACGAGGTCAACCGGGATCGCGGGTCGTCACCGGACGAGGCGGTGGAGTATGCGCTTGCCGGGTTGCGGACACCACGGGAGATCGAGTTCGTCCGGGACGAGGCGAAAAGACTCGATCTGCCGGTGTCCATCACCGCAGCCCTGCTCCGCCGGCGTGACGACGGTCCCACGGTGTACCGGCGGCTCTCCGACCAGCTGGCCGACCATGGGGTGACCGGCGATAGCCGCAAGACCATCGCCGGCCTTCTCGCCATCTCGCTGGAACCAGCCCAGGCGCTGCGGCGTTGGGTGGAGGTGCGGCAGGCGCTGGCGGCACTCGGGCTGGAGGGGGCCTACGCCGACGTGGCTGCCGCGTTCGGAGCCTCAGACGCACGGGGCCCCCGAGCCTTCGCCCTGGCGTATGCCGCACAACGCCAGGCGCTCGCCCGTTCCACGATCGAGGATGCGGACCGCTTCGCCCCCGAGCTCGCCCACGCCGGGACGAGCCGGCGTACCGATACCTGGACCGGGGAACCGATCCCACGCGGTCTCTTCTCATTCGATCCCTTCACGCTGCTCTTCTACCACTGGGTGATCACCCAGGGCCACCACGGCAGCTTCGGCTGGGAGCCGATCTACCGGGATACGTCGTGGGCGGCGGATCGCGACTCGTGGTGGGGCGGCACCGGAGGATTCGGTGGCTGGGGCGGCGGTGGCGGGTTCTCCGGCGGGGGTGGCTCCTCCTGGGGCGGCTCGTCGTGGGGCGGCTCCGGTGGCTTCGGTGGATTTGGCGGTGGCGGCGGCTTCGGCGGTGGCGGCGGCTCCGGCTGGTGATCAGCTCACCCGCCAACCCCAGAGTCAAAGCCGTCGCGGAGCTGCGCAATCGTCGCCAGCGCGACCGCACCGGTCGCTTTCCCGTCGAGGGCGTCCGGCCGGTGCAGCGGGCGCTCGCCGCCGGATGGCCGCTCGACGAGATGTTCCTGGCGCCGGAGCTGCTGGGCACGGTCGCCGACGAGCTGGAAGCCGCCGCCGCTCACGCTGGGATATCTGTGACCGAGGTTGCCCCCAGGGCGCTGGCGAAGATGACGTATCGAGCGGATCCGGAGGGCGTGCTGGCAGTGGCCCGCCATTGGACACATGTGCTCGAGGATCTCCCGGTGTCCCGAAACGGTCTGTACCTGGTCACGGAGGCTGTGGAGAAGCCGGGGAACATCGGCGCCATGTTGCGCACGGCCGAAGCCGCCGGGGTGACAGCCGTGATCGCCGCCGATGCCGCCACCGATCTCACCAATCCAAACGTGGTCCGGGCATCGCAAGGAGCCCTCTTCGCCGTGCCGTGCGCAGCAGCGGCGGCGTCGGCAGTGCGTCACTGGCTCGCCGAGCGCGATCTGCATGCCCTGGCGGCGCGGCCCGATGGCGGCGCTGACCTCTGGCAAACCGATCTCACCGGCGGTATAGCCGTGGTGGTCGGCTCCGAGCACGCCGGTCTCTCCCCTGTCTGGGATGGTGCCGCCGCGGTGACCATTCCGATGCTGGGACATCGGGACAGTCTCAATGCAGCCACGTCGGCGGCGATCATCTTGTTCGAAGCGGTGCGGCAGCGCGCCGCTGCGGGCTGAATCGGTTCGGGTGACGTCGCTCGATCCGGCTCGCCGGCGTCACTCCGGCTTGTAGAGAGCCCACACCCCGTCGTTGCGCGCCATCCGGGCGATCACATCGAGCTTGTCTCGAGCACTCCCCATGGTCGCCGCCTGGCTGAGCCGGATCGTCACGGGGGGACCTCCGCCCACGTACGCCGGTAGGTCGGCGACCCCGGCTGCGGTTGCGGCGGAGCGCACCTCTCCCAGCAGACGGGGGCCGTCCCGGGTGATTCCGTTCTCGACGACACTCCAATCCATGCCGGCCACCTTGATGGCCGCCCGCAACGTGACCGGGTCGTCGAGCGGATCGCCGTGGCGGTAGACCATGGTGAACACGGCCTGGCGAAACCGGCGCTGGCTCGCCTGGTCGCGGATCAGTTCGTGGGCCGCAAGGAGCTTGGTCTCCGCATCGAGATCCGCAGCCTCGATCGCCGGCTCCGCGGCCAGCGGTCGCCAGATCACCGTCACGGGCACGCGCTCGCCCATGGCGCGCTCCACGAGCGTGTGGAGCCGCTCGCTGTCGGCACCGAAATCGAAGTACACCGCTCCGTTGAGCACGGTCGCCGCGAGGCTACACCCACCAGATGCGCTCCGGTCGTTGACTCGAACGTGTGTTCGATCTACGGTCAGACTTCGCGGCCGAGGAACCTCGATGATTGGCGGGCAACGCAGCTTCGACGAACTGAGCGCTCCCCTCCACGCCGTCCCGTTCTGTGTGCTCGACCTCGAGACCACCGGCGCCACTCCCGTCGACTGCGAGATCACCGAGATCGGCGCCGTGAAGTTCCTCGGCGGCGAGGAGATCGGTCGGTTCGAGACCCTGGTCGACCCCGGAGCACCGATTCCCCCGCTGATCACCGTGCTGACCGGCATCACCCAGGCGATGGTGGTCGAAGCGCCACCGATCGAGGAGGTGTTGCCGGCGCTGCTCGAGTTCATCGGCGACGCCGTCATCGTTGGTCACAACGTGCGATTCGACATGGCGTTTCTCAACGCCGCCGCCGGGCGGCTCGGTTACGGGCGTCTGCGCAACCTGACGGCAGACACGGCGCGTCTGTCTCGTCGACTGCTCGTCGACGAGGTACGCAACCACCGTTTGGCGACGCTGGCCACACACTTCCGCTCCCCAATCGTTCCCAACCACCGTGCCTTTGCCGACGCCGCAGCCACCGCACACGTGTTCTTCGAGTTGCTCGACCGTGCCGGCACCATCGGCGTCACCCATCTCGACGATCTGATGCACCTCCCCACGGCCCGTGGCGCCCGTCATTACGAGAAGATCGCGCTGACCGACGGATTGCCCCGCCGCCCTGGGGTCTATCTGTTCCGCGACCGCAGTGGAGAGGTCATCTACGTGGGCAAGGCGACCAACTTGCGTACCCGGGTGCGGTCCTACTTCTACGGAGACAAGCGCCGATCGGTCGCACAGATGCTGCGCAACCTCGCGACGATCGACCACCGGGTGTGCCCGACCGAGCTGGAGGCCGCAGTGACCGAGATCCGGCTCATCCACGCTCATCGCCCCCGGTACAACCGGCGCTCCCGTCCGGCGAAGAGCACACACTGGCTGCGGCTCACCGACGAGCGATTCCCCCGTCTGTCGATCGTGAGGAGCCAGACTCCACCGGCACTGGCATACCTCGGCCCGTTCCGCCGTCGCAAGACGGCCGAGATGGCCATGTTCGCCCTGTGGGACTCCGTACCGATCCGGCGCTGCACCGGCAGCACACGCAACCGCTCGGCCTGCCGGTTCTCCCAGCTCGGCGTGGCGTTGTGTCCCTGCGACGGCACCGTGTCGGTGGACGAGTACCGGATTGTCGTCGCGCAGGTCCGCAGCGGGCTCGAGGCTGGTCTGGAGACGCTCACCACGCCCGTTGCCGCTCAGCTGCGCTTGCTGGCGGCTGCGCAGCGCTACGAGGAGGCCGCCGAGGTGCGCGACCGCCATCGTGCCCTGGTCGCTGCGGTCGAGGTGCGGCGTCGCTGGCAGACGCTCGCCGGTGCCGGTGTGGTGTGGGCAGAAGACGACTCGGGTGATGCCGTGATCGTCGATGGCGGTGCGTTGGTGGCGACGTACCGGAGTGATCGCGACCAGCCACCGTTGCTGTCGGTGGGCCGGGAGGTGGCGCCGTGGCCGGAGACGCCGCCGTCGGTGGCTGCCGCCGAGGAGCTCAATCTCATCTGGAAATGGCTCGACCGGGATGGAGTGCACCTGGTCGACGCCACCAGCCCGCTCGCCTCCCCGGTCGCCACCGTGCGGCCGCTGCGCTCACTGGCCAGCTGATCGACCACGACCCCCCGAGGTGTAGCCTCACATCTCATGCGTTTCATCGTGCGTCCGGGTGTCGATCCATCGGCAACCGCAGACCCGGCCCTGCTGCGGGCGCTCGGGCTACCCGGCGGCGGGGTCGTTTCGCTCGGCCACACGCACTGCCGGGTCATGCCCGGCGACGTTCCTTCCCCGACGGCGATCCTGGTCGGCCCGCGCACGATGCGCAATGCCGGGGTGAGCAACGGTGCCAGCGTCGATGTGAAGCGAGCTCCGCTGTCTGAAGCGAGCAGAGTGAGCGTGAGCCAGACAGACGTCGAGCTGGACAGCCGCCACCTGGCGAGAGCGCTGCAGGGAATCCCGGTCACCGTCGGCGATCTCGTCGCCATCGACGGCGCCTACGGCGGCGAGGAGAAGCTGGAGACCGTGGAGCTGACGGTGGTCTCGGTCGAGCCGGCCGACGCCGGCCTCGTCGGCAGCGCCACCGTCGTGTACGAAGAGGGCGACGAGCCCGCCGCCGTCTTCGAGCACAGGGCCGGAGTGGTCGAGGGACAGAAGCCGACCACCGCACAAGCGCTGCTCGCCGGTCTCGACACCGAGCTGGATCTGATGACCGGGTGGCTGACGCTGCTCACCTCGAAGAACGATCTCCCCGAGACGTGGGGTCTGCCCAAGGTGGCGGGCGTCGTCGTCGAGGGACCTACCGGTTGTGGCAAGTCCGAGCTGGTCGCCGCGGCCGCAGCAGCAACCGGGTGCCGGGTGCAGGAGGTCTCGCTGGAACTGGTGTTCAAGCCGGAGAAGCTGCTGGAGCGACTGGAGTCGGCGGTCCGCACCGCACATGCTCCGGGCGTCATCTACGTCGACCGTCTCGATGCCGTTGCCGGTGACGACGCCATGTTCCGCACCCAGATGGCAGCCATCATGCGATGGTTCCTCGACGCCGTGGCCGACAGGCCGCGCGTAGCCGTCGTGCTTGGTGTCTCCTCGGCGGCCAAGATCCCCGAAAGCGTGGTCGCTTCACCTCTGCTCCCCCGGAGGCTCACCATTCCCCCGCCCGACGCCAAACGACGGGCGATGCTGTTCGAGGCGGCGCTGGCCCGCGTCCCCACCGACGAGCTCGACTATGCCAGCCTGGCCGGTCGTACCGCCGGTTTCTCCGGTGCCGACATCCTCGCCGCCGTCGTCCACGCCTCGGCCATGATCGCCCCCGACGGCGGGACACTCACCCAGGCCCAGCTCGTTCAGGCGATCTCCGATACCACACCCTCCCTGGGAACGACCG
Organism: Acidimicrobiia bacterium; assembly: GCA_041608535.1. Classification (GTDB taxonomy): domain Bacteria; phylum Actinomycetota; class Acidimicrobiia; order Spongiisociales; family UBA5794; genus JBFISM01. The sequence continues at coordinate 16,059 of JBFISM010000042.1, read as the reverse complement.
GCATGGGCGAGATGCCGTCGTATGGCTTCGAACGGGTCGCCAACCTGGACGAGATCAAGCAGCGCCTCACCGAAGCCGTGATCTGGCAGATGCAAGATCCGGACCGGTTCAGCCGGCTCGGTATCGAACCACCTCGTGGGCTCCTGCTCCACGGCCCGCCGGGCACTGGGAAGACGTTCATCATCCGGGCGCTGGCCCACGAAGCAGGTGCAGCCTTCTTCACCGTGAAAGGCGCCGAATTGCTCGACAAGTTCGTCGGCGAGTCCGAGCGTGCGGTGCGTGAGGTGTTCGCCAGGGCGCGGGCGGTGGCTCCGGCCATCCTGTTCTTCGACGAGATCGACGCACTCGCCCCGGTGAGAGGCAAATCGACGAATTCCGTCACCGACTCCGTGGTGGCTGCGCTGCTCACGGAGATGGACGGTGTCTCCGACCGCGGCGACGTGTTCGTCATCGGCGCCACCAATCGCCGTGACCTCGTCGATGGTGCGCTGCTTCGCCCGGGTCGGCTCGAGACGCACCTCTTCCTGGATCTGCCCCCGGCGCCGTCCCGGAAGGCGTTCTTCGACATCTCCGACGTCCCCTTCGAGGAGGACGTTCATCTCGATCGCGCCATCGAGCTCACCGACGGGTTCTCCTTCGCAGATCTCGCCGGGCTCATGCGGGAGGCTGCGCTCCAGGCGCTGCGGCGCGATCCGTCGGCGATCGCAGTCAGCAAGGACGATCTGCAGTTCGCTCTCGATCGGTATCGGGAGAACAAGGGATTGCCGGCGGCATCGCTCACCGGGGCGGCCGTGGACACCCCGGAGGGCTAGAAGCCGCGCTGGCCGCCGGTGTACGGAGGTTCGGCGCCGGCGAGGTGCTCGTCGATGTTGGGTCCACCGAGCGTGTGCAACCTGTGGTTACCCCAGAGATACGTGCCCACGATGATCGGGATGATGAGCGGCCAGGACGTTGCCAGCTTGGCCGCAGCCAGGAGCTCGGGCTGTCCCCGATCGAAGAGCCACAGCTGCACCGCGCCTCGTCCGAGGAAGTACACGGCCCAGACCAGAGTGACCGCGGTGTAAGCCGGCCGCACGTCGTTGCGGAAGTACCAATCGAGTGGCCAGCGCCGTAGGAACCAGCTCGAATACGCCGCCAGCGGCCGGCCCACGACCACGCTGGCAACCGCGGCAACCCCTCCGGCGAAGGCGCCGACGATGCCGGGGAGGAAGTAGCTCTCAGCTCGTCCCGAGCGGAGGGCGAGCAGTGCAGCAAACCCGATGGCGGCGATACCCCCGAGTGCGTAGATGATCTGCTGACCACGATTGACCCTCCACGCCGCGACCACGATCCCGACGACCAGCGCCACCACCGCAGCCCAGCCGATCCCGACGAGGGCGTTCGCCGCCACAAAGGCGATCGGCGCCGGGAACGAATCACCGATCGTGCGCTCACCGGTGAAGAGCTCTCTCAGCTCGCCTTTGAGATCGTCGAGTGGTTGCGACATGGTGCGAGGTTACGTCCGCACGCTGAGCTAGCCGGGCGAGCCGGGAACTGCACGGTCAGCCGGAACGCACCCGTTCCACGTGGGCCACCGCCTCGGCATAGTCGAAGCGCCCTTCGTACAGCGCCCTACCCACGATCACCCCGCTGGCCCCGGTGGGTACCAGCATCGCCAGATCGTCGAGCGAACCCACCCCGCCGCTCGCCAGCAATTCGAGCTGCGGCGCCAGTGAGGCGACCTCGTCGAGCACGGTGACGTCTGGGCCCTCCATGGTGCCGTCGCGCTCGATACCGGTGACGAGCACCGTAGCCACCCCCGCCCCTGCCACAGCGTGGATGACCTCTTCCAGCCGGCGCCCTTCGTCCAGCCACCCTGCGCCGCGAGCCCGGCCCTGGCGCACATCGAGTGCGGCCACGAGGCGATCGGGCCCGATCCTGTCCACGGCGGTCGCCAGCATCTCCGGGTGCCAGACAGCGGTGGTACCCATCACGGCTCGCCGCGCACCGGTCTCGATCGCCGCCGCGGCTGCGGCTGCGTCTCGAATCCCGCCACCGATCTGGAAAGGCACCCCTACCTCTGCCAGCGATTCCCACATTGTGCGATCCGGCTCGCCGGAGCGAGCCCCGGCGAGGTCCACCACATGGACCAGTCGAGCCCCCAGCTCGCCCCAGCGACGCAGCTCGGCAACCGGATCATCGCCGTATCGGGTACCGTCGGAGTAGTCGCCTCGGAGCAGTCGGACCACACGGCCGTCCAGCACGTCGACGGCCGGAATCACCTCCATCGCATCGGCCGTCGGCAAGCCCGGCTTGACCCGTACTGTGTTAGCATGCTAAAACGCTACCACGCTGCGACGGCGTGGGACCAGTTCGTCCGGCCGACGCCGCAGTCGCACCGACGAATCGCACCCGAACGGCGAGGATTCCATGACGCTTCCCATGTCCGGCGAGGATTGGCGCACCGACGCGACGGCATCCCTGTTCGATGCGATCCTCACGCTGGACGACCGTGATGCTGCAGCGGCGTTCTTCCGAGATCTCTGCACTCGGCGAGAGCTCGAGGAGATCAGCGCCCGTTGGGCTGTCGTCGTGCTACTCGACGCCGGCATCTCTTATCGGGAGATCGCCGAGCGCACCGGAGTGTCGACCGCAACCATCACGAGGATCAATCAATGGCTGCAGCACGGCACCGGTGGCTACCGGGCCATGCTCGACCGGCTAGCCCCGAACACAGCGAAGCGAGCAGACGCGTGAACGATCGCCCAGACGAAGCTCCCAGGTCCGTTCTTCGGATCGCAATGCCCAACAAGGGCCGCTTGGAGCGGCCCGCCGCCGAGCTGCTCCGCCACAGCGGGATGCGCTTCGAGAAGACCGAGCGGAGCCTCAGCGTGCCCGTCGCCAACATCGATGTCGAGCTGCTGTTCGTGCGCACGGACGACATTCCCGAGCTCGTCGCCGATCGGGTGGCGGCGATGGGCATCACGGGTCTCGATCTCGTCACGGAAAGCGGACTTCCCGTCGAGGTCGCCGCCGAACTGGGCTTCGGCAGATGCCGGCTTGCTGCGGCGGTGCCCTCGTCATCCCCGGTGAGAACCGTTGCCGATTTCTCCGGGCTCCGCATCGCCACCTCGCACCCGACGACGACCGAGCGCTTCTTTGCGGACAAGAGCGTCGCCATCACCACCGTACCGCTGCGCGGGTCCGTCGAGGTGGCACCGCGGCTCGATGTCGCCGACGCGATCGTGGATCTCATCTCCACAGGTTCGACGATGCGGATCAACGGGCTTCGCCCAGTGGTGACTCTGCTGGAGTCACAGGCGGTCGTGATCCGCCATCACGATCTCACTGCAACCGAGGCGAACCTGGCGGCGCAGGTGGTGACGATGCTCCGCAGCGTGCTCGAGGGACGGAAGCGGCGCTATGTGTTGATGAACGCTCCGCGGGGAGATGTCGCCGCCATCGCCGAACTGATTCCAGGTTTCGACGCACCCACCGTCGTGCCGCTCGCCCACGACGGGATGGTGGCCATCCATAGCGTCGTCGACGCCGATCAGGTTTGGGGGGTACTCCCCAAGCTGAAGGCAGCCGGCGCCAGCGGCATCCTCGTCCTCCCCATCGAACAGCTCATTCCGTGAGGTGGCGATGACGAACCAGGTGCGATTGCGGCGAATCGATCTCGCCACCACAGACGTCGCCACTCTGGACGGTCTGCTGCGCCGCTCGGCCGTGCCCGACCCCGCCATTCGGTCGGCGGCAGCCGAGATCGTGGCGGCGATTCGTCGGGATGGAGACCGCGCTCTGACCAGGGCATCGGCCACGTACGGAGGCGGCATGCCCGACGCTGCAGTCGCCGTCGCACCGGTGCGGCTCCGTGACGAACTGGCCAACCTCCCCCGCCACGAGCGCCGGGCTCTGCAGCACGCCATCGACAACATTCGCACCGCCCACCGACCGCAACGGCCTGTGCCTTCCGACATCGATGTCGAGCCCGGAGTGCGTGTCGAGCGGCGCTGGGAGCCGTTGCGGCGTGTCGGCGTGTACGTCCCGGGCGGTCGGGCCGCTTACCCGTCATCGCTGCTCATGGGCGTCGTTCCGGCACAGGTGGCCGGGGTGGGCGAGGTGGTGGTGGCCTCCCCAGCCGGGGATGACGGCTACCTCTCTCCAGTACTGCTGGCCGCCGCCGCGCTGCTCGAGGTGGATGCGCTCTACGCCATGGGCGGCGCCCAGGCGATCGGGGCCCTCGCTTACGGCACAGAGAGCGTTGCGGCCGTCGACAAGATCGTTGGTCCGGGAAATGCCTGGGTCACCGCAGCCAAGCTGGCGGTGTACGGCGATTGTGCCGTGGATCTCCCTGCCGGCCCCAGCGAGGCCCTGGTCCTCACCGACGGATCCGGAGGACCCGGCACTGCTGCGGTGGTTGCCGCCGATCTCCTCTGCCAGGCTGAGCACGGTCCGGATTCTCCGGTGCTGCTCGTCTCCACCGACGGTGCCTTCACGGATCGTGTGCTCGAAGAGCTGGGTCGCCTCCTACCCACGCTGCAGCGCCACGAGATCCTCGAGACGTCGCTGCGTGCGCATGGCGCCATCGTGGAGGCGTCGGACATGGAGACCGCCATCGATTTCTCCAACCGGTACGCCCCGGAGCACCTCAGCGTGCACACCCGGGATGCGGGTGCGGTCGCTGCTCATCTCACGGCGGCAGGATCGGTCTTCGTCGGCCGCTGGTCACCGGAATCGGCCGGGGATTACGCCACCGGCGCCAATCACGTGCTCCCCACGGGTGGGCTGGCTGCGGCGTACGGGCCGCTGTCTGTGGAGGATTTCGGTTCGTGGCGACAAGTGCAGCATCTCACCGAGGAAGGATTGCGTCGGCTCCGTCCCACGATCGGCACTTTGGCTTCGGCCGAGGGGTTGACGGCACACAAGCTCGCCGTGGAGATCCGATTCGACCCGACGATGGACGGGAACGGTATGTCCGCCAATCACGCCATGCCAGACAGAGCAGCCGACCAGGGAGCGTCATGAACCGCCGAACACATGTCAACCGCAGCACCAAGGAAACGATCGTCGACGTGACGCTCGACATCGACGGGGACGGCACCGCAGACATCGTCACCGGTGTCGGGTTCTACGACCACCTGCTCACCGCGCTGGCGCACCACGGCATGTTCGACCTCTCCGTGGCAACCAAGGGTGACCTCGAGATCGACGATCACCACACGGTGGAGGATACGGCCATTGCGCTCGGTACCGCATTCGGCGAAGCTCTGGGGGCACGATCGGGTATCAACCGCTACGGCAACGCCACGGTGCCCATGGACGAAGCCATCGCCACGGCAGCCGTCGACGTCGGCGGCCGGCCCTATGCGGTGATCGATCTCGAACTCCGCACCGACCGCATCGGCGCCCTGTCGACGCAGATGATCCCGCATGCTCTCGAGGCTCTGGCGAGGAGCGCCGGGTTCACCATCCATCTCTCGGCGAGCGGCGCCAACGATCATCACGTCGCCGAGGCTTCCTTCAAGGCGCTGGCTCGGGCACTGCGCTCGGCGTGTGCATCAGATCCGCAGCGAGCGGGCGTCACGTCCACCAAAGGTGAAGAGCACACGACCACGACCGGCGCAGGCAACGGCTGATGCGGATCGCCGTCATCGATCACGGGGCGGGGAATCTCGTGTCGATCGCCCGCGGAGTGGAGCGCAGCGGTGCCACGGCGGTGATCGCCGAGCAGCCCGCCGACCTCCGCCGTTGCGACGGGACGATCCTTCCCGGCGTCGGCACGACGGCAGCCGCGATGCGGCGGCTGGCCGGCACCGGTCTCGAGACGGCATTGCGCACATGGGAACGCCCGTTGCTCGGCATCTGCGTGGGGCTTCAGCTCTTCTTCGACAGCTCGGAGGAGGCCAGTGATGAGGACCGGGCGTGTCTCGGCCTGCTCCCCGGTGTGGTCCGGCGGCTCGAGGCGGCTCCGCTCCTTCCCCACATCGGCTGGAACGACGTCACGACTGTCGAGCACCCCCTGTTCACAGGGATCCCCTCGGGAACGCCGTTCTACTTCGTGCACAGCTTCGCTCCGGCACCGGAGGAACCCGCCACCGTGATCGGCACAACGACGTATGGGACCGAGTTCGTGAGCGCCGTCGCCAGCGGTTCGTACACCGGTGTCCAGTTCCACCCGGAGCGATCGGGCCACGCCGGTCTTCAGCTCCTGGGCAACTTCGTGGCGATGTGCGCCGATCGGGCCCATGCTGCGTAAGCGCATCATCCCGTGCCTCGACGTCGCCGATGGACGGGTCGTCAAGGGTGTGCGGTTCGTCGATCTGGTCGACGAGGGCGACCCGGTCGAGCTGGCCGAGCGTTACGTCGCCGAGGGGGCGGACGAGATCTGCTTTCTCGACATCACGGCGAGCCACGAGCGGCGGGAGACCATGCTCGACGTGGTCAGGCGCACCGCCCAGAACGTGTTCGTCCCGCTGACCGTCGGCGGCGGCATCCGCTCTGCTGCGGACATGCGGGCGGCCCTGCGAGCCGGTGCAGACAAGGTGTCCGTCAACACCGCAGCCGTGGAACGACCAGACCTGATCGACGAATGTGCCGCCGCCTTCGGCACGCAGTGCGTCGTGCTGGCAGTCGATGCTCGCCGCATCCCGGACGGTGTGGGTTGGGAGGTGTACACCCACGGCGGACGCACGCCGACCGGAATCGACGCCATCGCCTGGGCAGCGGAGGGTGCCCGCCGGGGTGCGGGCGAGATCCTGCTCACCTCGATGGACCGGGACGGCACCAAGGATGGCTATGACCTCGACTTGCTGGCTGCTGTGCGACGAGCCGTCACCATCCCGGTGATCGCCTCCGGCGGGGCCGGATCGGTTGAGCACTGCATCCATGCCTTGGCGCCGGCGCATGCGGATGCCGTGCTGGCCGCATCGATATTCCACCGCCGAGAGATCGAGATCGAGGATCTGAAGCGAGGTTTGGCGGCCGCCGGCATTCCGGTGCGGCTCGGGGCGGCCTCGTGATGACGATCGATGCCGACGAACTCCGGTTCACAGACGATGGGCTCATCCCGGCGGTCGTCCAGGATGCCACCACGGGAACGGTCTTGATGCTCGGCTGGATGAATCGAGAGGCACTCCGGGCCACCGAGCGCTCAGGCCTGGTCCACTTCTGGTCGAGGTCCCGCAGCGAGCTGTGGCAGAAGGGGGAGACCAGCGGCCACGTGTTGCGTCTCGCCGGTCTCGCCGTGGACTGCGACGGCGATGCGCTCCTGGTACTCGCCGACCCTGCCGGGCCCACCTGCCACACCGGGACCACATCCTGCTTCGACACGACGCTCCAGCTCCGCCCTCTCTTCCACCAACTCGGTGCTCTGTGGACGACCATCGGCCAGCGTGCCTCGAGTCGCCCACCGGGCAGCTACACCACACGTCTCCTCGACGGAGGAGTCGACGTGGCCGCCCGCAAGGTGACCGAGGAGGCCACCGAGGTACTGATGGCGGCAAAGGACCATGCACAAGGCTCGTCGCCGCAAGCGTTCGTCGCCGAGACGGCCGATCTGCTCTACCACCTTCTCGTCTTGCTCGCCGAGCGGGGTGTAGCGGTGGAGGCGGTGATGGAGGAGCTGCAGCGGCGGGCTTCGTAGCCGCGGCATGACGCTGGGTGAGGGCCTCCCGAGTGGCCGGCATTGCGGCGGGCCTCGGGCCGGCGCACCACCGTAAGCTCTCCGCATGACCGACGGAGCGCAACGACTCGCCCAGTTCCATCCCGAGATCAGCCCCGAGGGTCGCTTCGTCCGCCAGGAGAACGCTTTCACCGACGTCATCACCGCAGACGGCTCGAGTGGCTTCCCGGCCGAACCCGGGCGATACCACCTCTATGTGTCGCTGGCGTGCCCGTGGGCACACCGGGCCATCATCGTGCGCCGGCTTCTCGGGCTCGAAGACGTGATCACGATGTCTGTCGTCGACCCGATTCGGGACCACCGCGGATGGAGATTCACCACGGGACCGGGTCACGGCCCCGACCCGGTGAACGGGTTTGCGTACCTCGCCGAGGCGTACACCGCCACCGATCCCGACTTCACCGGACGCTGGACCGTCCCGTGTATCTGGGACCGCGTCACCGGGCGGCTCGTGACCAACGACTACCCCAACATCACGATCCAGCTACACACCGCCTTTGCGCAGTTCGTCACCACTGCAACCGATCTGTACCCGGAACATCTCCGTAGCGAGATCCACGAGGTCGACGACCTGGTGTTCCCCCACGTCAACAACGGCGTCTACAAAGCGGGATTCGCCACCACCCAACCCGCCTACGACCAAGCGTTCGAAGCTCTCTTTGCGGCGCTCGACACGCTCGGAGCGCGGCTTGCCGGACAGCGCTACCTGGTCGGTGACCGGCTGACCGAAGCCGACATCCGGCTCTTCACGACGCTGGTGCGGTTCGACACGGTGTACTACTCGCACTTCAAGTGCAACCTGCGCCGCATCGTCGACTACCCGCACCTGTGGGGCTACACCCGGGATCTGTACCAGCGGGACGGCTTTCACACGACGACCGACTTCGACCACATCAAGCGGCACTACTACGGCACCCACGAGCGGCTCAATCCGAGCCGGATCGTGCCGAAAGGCCCCGCCATCGACTGGTGGTCGCCACCGGACCGGTCCCATTTGGCTTGACCCGGACCGGTGCGTGGATCCTGGTGGCGCTGCTCGCCATTGTGGCGTGTGGTGCGGAGCGAGTTGATGCTTCCTCGGTCCCCCCACTGCCGGAAACCTCGCCGCAGGACCTGGCTGATCGCATTGCAACTTCCGGAACACCAGTCGTCGTCAACGTGTGGGCATCGTGGTGCATCCCATGCCGTTCCGAGGCACCGCTGCTCGCTGCCGCCGCCGAGCAGTTTGCGGGCGAGGTGGGGTTCATCGGGCTGAACGTGCGTGACTCCCAGCAGGGAGCCCGCTCGTTCATCGCCGAGTTCTTCCCGGACGCTCCGATCGTGCACGTGTTCGACGCCGGCGGCGATGTGCCGCTCGCGCTCGGGGCGAGTCGGGCTGTTCCGATAACGATCTTCGTCTCGGCTTCGGGAGTTCCCCATCGCATCCGCACAGGTGTGCTCGACGAGCGCACTCTCGCCCTCGAGATCGACGAACTGCTGGTGGGCGGCTGAATGGAGTTCTCGCTGCTCGGGGCGGCTGCACTGGCCGTCGCCGGTGTCTACTCGGCGCTGCGGTGGGAAGCGGCCCGCGGCAATGCGGGGGACTGCACGGCGGACCTGTGGGACATCGCGGTCGCCGCCCTCACCGTCGGCCTGGTGATCGGTCGGCTGACGGCGATGATCGCAGCCGGCGTCAATCCGCTCTCGAGTCCCGGCGACATCGCCATCGTTCGCTCCGGTGTGGATACCGCCTTCGCCTCGCTGGCGGCGCTGGGAACCATCGGTTGGCTGGGTCGCCGGGAGGTGGTGGCGATCATGGACGGGTTGGCGGTCGCAGCTCTCGCAGGTTTGGCAGGGTGGCACGCTGGCTGTCTGGTACGGGGCGCCTGTCTCGGCACGATCACCGACCTGCCGTGGGCCATGACCCAGCCCGGATCGAGCACCGGCAGACACCCGGTCGAGCTGTACGCCGCTGTTGCGTACGTCGCCGCGGTTGCGGCCCTGGCAACACTACGGCGCTACCGGCCGCCCCCACCGGGGCTCGCCGCGGGCCTTGCGTTGCTCGTTGCCGGGGCGGTGCGGCTGGCCACCGAGCCGCTGCGGCTCTCGCTCGCCGGTGGACCGGTGCTTTGGTATCTCGCCGCGATCGTCGTCGGGGGCACCGGCGCCGTGGTCGCTATCCGGAGACCGCGATGAGATTGGCCAACCGCTCCTCGATGTCTGCGGGTGGGAGGGCTCCAAACCACGTGTCGACCACAACATCATTGCCGGCGAGCAGCACGGTGACCGGCTGGCTGCGAACGCCGAAGAGCTCCCAGACGTCGTCGCCGACTCCCCAGGGCAGCACATCACCGAAGAGCTGCGCCGCACGGGTCTCGGCGGCTCCGGGGTCGGAACGGCCGGCGACCGCCACGAACGCAACCTCGTCTTGATACGCCGGTGCGATTTGCGCGACAACGGGCAACTCCCGCTGACAGGTTGGTCACCACTCCGCCCAGAAGATCATGTAGATCGGTTTGTCCTCCGCCGACGGGGAGAAAACCGATCCATCGGCGAGGGTCAGCGAGAAATCCGGCGCGGGCTCACCGTCCGGCCCTGACCCGGACGAGGCTGCGCTCGTCTCATCGTCGCTCGATGCCCCGGCACTGGATTCATCGTCGGCGGCGACCGTGGTCTCGACCGGGGCCGCCGCGTTGGAAGAGACGGCCACCGTGGGGTCTCCTCCTGTAGAAGTCGGCGACCCATCCAACGCGGCACCGCCACCACATGCCGCAGTCAGCAGCACAAGGGTGGTGAGCCACCCGAGACGGCGACGCAGGACGGTGAGGTCAAGTGGGAGCATCGGCGGCACGTTACCCGCGGCCGGTGACCTACATGGGCGGATACGGCCCAGTTAACGAAATGTTCAGATCGACCTGACGCCCGACTGGCCGAACGCGATCGCTCGCTCCAGCACCGCCATGGCGTCGCCCGAGTCGATCGCTTGCGCCGCAAGCTGCATCGCCTCGGTGAAGCCGGAGGCGAGGTCGGCCACAACGATGGCCGGAGCCGTGTTGACGAGCACCACGTCCCGCTTCGGACCCTTCTCCCCTGACAAGACCGCCAGCGTTATCGACTTGTTCTCCTCGGCGTCGCCCCCGCGGAGCTGGCCGATGGCCGTACGGGCGACACCGAAATCCTCCGGGGTGAACTGAGCGAGCGTGATCTCGCCGTCCTTCAGCCGGTAGATGTCGCTCGGTCCGGTGGTACTCAGCTCGTCGAGCCCATCGAGACCGTGGAAGACGAACGCCGACTCGGCGCCCGTCTTCTGCAGCGCCTCGATCATGCGTTGCGCCAGGGCGGGATCGGCCACCCCCAAGGCATAACGCCGCGCCCGGGCCGGGTTGCACAGCGGACCGAGGATGTTGAATACGGTGCGTATGCCGAGCTCGCGCCGTACCCCGCCGGCGTGACGCATGGCAGGGTGGTAGTTCGGGGCGAAGAGGAATCCGAATCCGACCTCGTCGATCATCTCGGCGATGCGATCTGGCGGCATCTCGATGTCGACACCGAATTCGGCGAGCAGATCGGCCGATCCCGTTCTCGAGGACGCCGCTCGATTGCCGTGCTTGGCGATCTTCACACCGGCCCCGGCCGCGACCAACGCCGCTGTGGTCGAGATGTTGAAGGTACCGCTCCCGTCCCCCCCGGTACCGACGATATCGACCACGTCGTCCCCGGCATCCACGATGATCGCCGAGTCCATCATCGCCTCGACCATGCCGCTGATCTCGTCGGACGTCTCTCCCTTGGCGCGCAACGCAATGACGAACGCGGCAATCAGGGCATCGGAGGCGTCACCCGCCATGACCTCGGTCATGGCGCGCCTCGCATGCGAGCGGGAGAGCGGCTCGCCGGAGAGCAACGCGTCGAGAGTGTCGGCCCAGGGAAAATCAACCATCCTGCATTTCCACGATGTCGTTCGCAGTGACACTATCGCACGGCACTCGGCTTCGAGTGGCCCACAACGAGCTACGAGGGACCGCCCTACCGCGGTCCCTCGTTCAGGGGGGCGTGTGTGGGTGTGCATGGGCACACCCGCCGTTCTTCGTGTCAGGCCGTGCGGCGGAAGGAGGTGCGCCGCTGCTTCTCGTTGAGCCCACCCCAGATCCCGAAGTTCTCCCTGGCCTCGAAGGCGTAGTCGAGACACTCACGCTGCACCGGGCAGATGGCGCACAGCGCCAACGCCTCACGCTCTTCGTATTTGGAGGAGGGGAAGAAGAGATCGGGGTCGGCGTTGCGACAAGCAGCGAAGACGACCCACGGACGCTCGTCGGTGATCGGTGCATTGAGAAAATGCCCGAGGTTCCGCTCGACGTCGGTGAGAATGTTCGCTTGGTTCATGACTTCGTCAATCTGTGATGTCTTGCGTTGTCGGGTGGTGCGTATGGTTCTGTCGCGCCAAGACGCATGACAATGGCCAGATCGGATCGGCGTCCGACTTCGCCAGCCCGAACGGGATCGATGTCCTGCGACTCCTACTCCTAAGACGAGCGACCCATGGGTACGGTTCCATTTTTCTCGCCGCCTTCTGCCCACCCTGCCACCATGGGGAACACCCGCGGGGTTGGTAGCGTTCGTACGGTGAGCCCGGGAGACGGCCGCGGCACCCCGGTGTCGAGGAAAGTCCGGACTCCACAGGACAGGATGCTGGGTAACGCCCAGGCGGGGTGACCCGACGGTCCGCACAGCAGAGAGCAAACCGCCGATGGGTCTTCGGACCACAGGCAAGGGTGAAACGGTGGTGTAAGAGACCACCAGCGGTGCGGGTGACCGCACCGGCTCGGTGCGCCCATCCGGAGCAAGGCCAAGCAGGGACAGGGTGATCCGCCCGCTACGTCCCGGGTAGGCCGCACAGAGTCCGTGCAGCAATGCCGGACCCAGATAGATGGCCGTCCACGACAGAATCCGGCTTACACCCGGACTCGCCAGACCTGGGGCCCCGCACGGGGCCCCAGTCCGCATCCCGCCGGCGAGACGCCGCCCGAATCAGCCAGACTCGGCAGCTACATCCGCGCGGCTCCGACCGGTCACGGCGGCGAAGAACACCCAACCGAGCACGGCGCCGACAAAGGGCGCTGTGAGATAGACCCAGATGCTCTCGTAGTTGACGCCCAAGATGGCCGACCCCAGCGTGCGCGCCGGGTTCACCGAGGCCCCCGACAGCGGCGCACCCCCGAGGTGTATCACCACGAGCGTGAGCGAGATGGCCAGAAAGGCACTCGGTCCCATCAAATCGCTCGTGGTCACCTTCAAGATCACTGCGACGAACACGGCGGTGAGGATCACCTCGATGAGGAACGCTCTACCTGCCCCGACGCCGTCACCGGGAACCGTGGCCGTCAGCCCGACCAGGTCGCTGTTGGACGCCGCAACGAGCGCCACACCCGCAAGAAGCGCTCCGGCGATCTGCGCCAGCACATATTGGACGAACCGCGTCGGATCGAGACGGCCGTCCAACAGTGCTCCCAGGCTCACGGCGGGGTTGAAATGACCGCCCGAGACCTCCCCGAACGCGTACAGGCCGGCGAGCAACGCCAACCCGAACCCGAACGAGAGCACGGCGATGGCCGACACGTCGGAGGCGAACGTCAGTGTCACGATGATGCTGAGCCCCCCGACGAACAACAAGGTGAACGACCCGAGCAGTTCGGCGATGAGCGCTCTTGCAGGTTGAGACATGGCCTCTCCTTCCCTATGGCACCCTCGACTTTACGACCCAGCTACCCGCGACAGGGTTTCATCCTGTCGAGCGGACCGACCCCGGTCACGACCCCGGACGAGGCAGAGCTTCCAAGGCATCGATCTCGAGCTGGAGCGACCGGTCGTCGGGCTGCAGCTGCAACGCGGCCCGCAGCGAGCGGATTGCCGCCGTGCGGTAGCGCAGAGCTGCATCGGCGGCATCACCTTCTCCGACGTCGACCAGGCGGGTGACCAGCTCGGTGAGCTGCGAAGCGAGGGCGGTCCCGGCGGTGGCGACGAGGTCGACCTTCCACCCCTGCTCACCGCGCACGGTCAAGATCTGCGCCGCAGCGCCGTTCTGGGTGATCGTCACCGCAGCAAAGTCCGAGTCCTCGATCGAGAAACGATTGACTTCCCCGACTTCGATGCTGCCGATGTCTGTGCCGAGAAAGGTCTCGAAGCTGGAGCGAAAGGACGCCCAATAGGACTGAGCGGTGGGTCCGGGCAGCCCACTGTCGATCACCGCATAGAGCTGCTCGTTGCTCAGTTCGTTCTCCGCCCCCGCAATGAGCGCGACCCGCAGCGGATCGGTCGTGTCGGCAAGCCCGCCGAGATCGAGGGCATCGAGCGCCGCAAGCCAGTCGGCCACCTGCCCATTGGGGGTGCCCAGCTCCACCACGGGCTCGGGCTCGCCGTCGCTACAAGCTGCGGTCGAAAGGAGGAACGCAACCAGCAGCAACAGGCGGAGTCGTGCGGCCCTGGTCATCGCTGCACGATGGGTACGTCGATACGGCCGGTGGCGAAAAACTCGTGGCGGGCGTCCCGATCGACCAAACGGCCGCGGTGTGCCAGCGCCACCAGATATGCCAACCCCGCGACCTCCCCGAGCCACACCCTCCAATCCCCTACGACGCCGGAGATGTATTCGGTGACGCTTGCCGCTCCGGAAGCGGAGAACTCGATACCAAGCAGGGGCCACCACAGCGTCGCCGGTTGGTGCCACATGGCGTCCAGGAACAGGTGAAGCAGCATCCCAACGGCCACCGGCATCCAGCGTTTCCGCGGTCTGCCCCGGCGGGTGGCTACCAGCACAGCGGCCATGACCAGCGCCGCTGCGAGAAGGCTGTGCATCCCCAGCCGCACCGCCCCGAGCCTCTCGAACCACACGAGCCCGGTCGGGGTGTCGACGAGGTCGGCGACAACGGCACCCACGACGAGGAATCGCAGATCCATGCGCTCGTCACGAAATGCGTAGCGGGCAATCGCAACGGATGCACCGACATGCCACAGCAGCATATGGACTCCCGGTCAGGGGACGAGAATCGCGCGGCAGTGGATGCAGCGCGGTGGGTCGGAGCGCTGCGCTTCGAGCTGTTCGGCACGTGTCAGTCGGAGGTGACACGCACCACACGTCCCGTCGGCGAGCCGGCCCACCGCCCATCCGTCCTCTTTCTGTTTGCGCAACCGCTCGTACAGATCGAGCAGATCCACATCGATGAGCGGCACGATGTCTGCCTTTCTCGCTTCCTTGCGGGCGAGCCGAGCGTCGATCTCGCGCCACGCCTCGGTGATCTGCGCCTCCAGTCCGTCCTTGACCTTCGCCGCCTGCTCGATCTGGGCATCCAGCTCCTCGAGCCGCTCCCCTGCGGCATCCCGTAGCTCCATGAGCTGGAGCACCTCATCCTCCATCGCCTCGTTCTTGCGGGTCAGCATCTCCACCTCCCGCCGCATGTAATCGGCGTCGCGGGCGCTGAGTCCACCGGCATAGAGACGGTTTTGTTCGGCGGCGAGCTTGTTCTCGGCGATCTCCAGCTCACCGGAGGTCTTGTCCAGATCGAGCTCGTGTTGTTTGGCCTGGGCGGCGATCCTGGTGCGCTCATCGACCAGCGATTGCCAAGCCTCGTGGGCGTGCTTGAACGAGGTGAGCGCCGGGAGATCCTGACGCTCCTGGAGCAGCCGGTCGATTTCGGCGTCGACCGCTTGCAGATCCAGTAGGTCTGCCAGGCTGCTCATCTCCTCCACGCATCACTCCACGGATTGGCGTCCACCTGGGTGAGATCCACGACGTCGGCGATGTCGAGCGCCGCCGCGATCTCGCGGAGCAGAGAGTACAACCTCGTCATCCCCGGACGTTCGGTGGGTGCATGGCCCGGGTCGATGATGGCCTGACCCCGATCCGTGGCGCTCCGAGCGTCGTGATGTCCGACATCGCCGGTGACCACTACGTCCGCGGGTGCGGCGCTGCGCAGGAAGCTGCGACCCGAGCCGGGAATCGCCGCCACCGTGGTGACTGGTCGCTGCGGGTCGCCGGCGACTCGGGGCACAGCTCCGAGGCGGTCTTCCACCACCGCGGCAAACTCCCGCAGCTCCAGGGCATCCCGCAGCCTTCCCCGCCGACCGATGAATCCCGCGTTTCCCCGGTGCTCGTACACGTCGTAGGCCGGCTCCTCGTAGGGATGTGCGGCCACCATCGCCGCCACGATGCGATCGAGCGCATGAGCCGGCGCCACCATCTCGAGCCGCAGCTCGGGAGCCCGGGTGTGCTCGCCGGCGACGCCGGTGGCTGGATCTGCCTGGTCGCTCGCCGTGAACGATCCCTCACCGGCCACCGTGAAGGCGGCGTCGGTGTACTTCCCGATCACGCCGGCGCCGTGCGCCGCCATCGCCTGCGCCACGTCATCGCGCTGTGCCGGCGG
>JBFISM010000041.1:0-24809 GCA_041608535.1 Acidimicrobiia bacterium | reverse complement strand
GCCCGATGATCGCCATCATCCTGACGACGTTTGGTCTGGTGACGGTGAACGTCTACGAGGGCGTCAAGTCCCTACCAAAGGACCTGCTCGACATGGGGCGGGCGTTTCACGTGTCGAACCTGAACTTGCAGCGCCATGTCGTGCTGCCCCACCTGGCACCGTTCTTGTTCACCGGCATGCGCTTTGGGTTCTCCATCGCATGGAAGGTGACGGTGCTCACCGAAGTGTTCTCGTCCTCGTCGGGCATCGGGTTCGAGCTACGGGTGTCCCAGGTGCTGTTCCAGAACGACGAGGTGCTGACGTGGATCCTCGTGTTCTTCGTCTTTGCTCTGTTCCTGGAGAAGGTGATCCTCCAGGCATTCGAGCGCAGATACTTCCGGTGGCGCCAAGCCGTCGAGGCGGCGTAGGAGGTCGGCATGGCTGTAGCAAGCGCAAAGATGCCCTCACCCCGCTCTCGTGGCGGGCTGGTGCGATTCCTCAAATCTCCGGTCTTCGCCCGGATCTTGTTCCCGATTGCCGTGCTGATCTTCTGGTACGCATCGATCGGGGCAGTCCGTGCCGTGTGGCCCTTCGCCGTCGATGTGCTCCCGCTGCCCCAAGAGGTGGCGGGTGCGATGTGGGACGAGATCATCGATCCATTCGTCGAGGGGATCCAGGCGGCGACGAGGACCAACGTCTACCTGACGTTTTTGACCTCGCTGTTCCGACTCGGCGTGGGGTTCCTCATCGCCATGGTCCTCGGCACACTGCTCGGTCTGGCGATGGGTCTGTCCCGAGCCGTCGACGCCTTTTGGCACGACTGGGTCATGGCCATCCTCGCCATGCCGGCACTGGGCTGGGCGCTGTTCTTGAGCCTCATCTTCGGTTTCGGTCACACGACACCGATCCTGGCGGTCATCCTGACGGGGATCCCGTTCGTGATCGTCAACGTCCGCGAGGGAGTGCGCAACACGCCGCGCGAGTTGTTCGACATGGCGCAAGCCTTCGGGGTGACGCGCAACAAGACGACTCGGCACGTGCTGATCCCGGCGATGATGCCGTTCTTCTTCGCCGCGGTCCGGTACGCGTTCTCCATCGGGTGGAAGGGTCTCGTGATCGCCGAGGTGTTCGGCGGCCAGGACGGCGCCGGGTGGACGATCAAGTTCTGGTACGACGCTCACCGCGCCCACGGCGTGGTCGGGTATGCGTTCTTCTTCGTGATCTTTGCGCTGGCGCTGGAGAAGCTCGTGTTCGAGCGCTGGTCCCGCCACGTCTTCAAGTGGCGGCCCGACCACGGCGCAGTCGAGGCAGTGGAGCAAGCGTTTGAGGTGGCCGGCGTCGCCGGCACGATCGGGACGGCGGCCTATGTCACCGGCGTGGACTTCGAGGAATTCGAAGACGAGGGGATTCAGTGAGGGAGTACAGCGATGGCTGATATCAAGATCGAGCATCTCCACAAGGAGTTCGGTCTCGGGGAGGACAAGGTCGTTGCCCTCGAGGACGTCAACCTCGAGATCTCCGGCTCCGTCTTTGTGTCGATCGTCGGTCCGTCCGGGTGCGGCAAGTCGACACTGCTCAACATCATGAGTCAGATCGAATCCCCGACCTCGGGGGTGGTCTCGATCACTCAGGGCGGTCGGGAAGCAATGCGTGGCTACGTGTTCCAGGCGGCTCGTCTGCTGCCATGGCGAACCGTGATGGACAACCTGTTGTTCGTCCAGGAGGATCCGGGCGATTCGGTCACCAAAGAGCGTTGCCAGCGGTACCTGGACATGGTTCAGCTCGGCGACAAGGGCGACAAGTACCCGGGCGAGCTGTCGGGAGGCATGCAGCAGCGGGTTGGTATCGCCCGGGCCTTCTCCGTGGAGCCCGACGTGCTGTTCATGGACGAGCCGTTCAGCCACCTCGACGCCATCACGGCACGGACCTTGCGCCGCGAGCTGCACGAGATGTGGAAAGCGACGGGGAAGACCATCGTTTTCGTCACCCACGACGTGGGTGAGGCGGTTGAGCTGTCGAACCGGATTCTGGTCTTCTCCAAGGGCGGTCAGCTCGAGGACGACATGGCCATCGACCTTCCGTTCCCGCGCGATCCTTCCGACGAGGCCGTGGCGGTGTCCAAGGCCCAGGTGTTGCGCAAGTTCGAGGAGCTGGATCTGGTCGCGACATGAGCCAGGTCGGCACCGCCGGCTCGCACTGCCGTGAGGGCAGCAGGCCAGAGTCTCATCAGCGACGTGCATCATGACTGTCGAGCTGCAACGGATCGCCGCGGTCGCTGCATCCGGGCCGTTCTCGGCCCGACGCACCGTCCACGGTTTCGTGCTCGACACGTTGCGACGGGCGATCCTGGAGGGCGAGCTGACCGGTGGCAGCCGTCTGGTGCAGGCCGAGATCGCCGAGATCCTGGACGTGTCAACGACACCGGTGCGAGAAGCGCTGCGTGACCTCGCCGCGGAGGGGCTGGTGCGTCTCGATCCGCACCGAGGCGGAGTGGTCCGGGAGCTGTCTCGCGACGAGTTGGAGGAGATCTACAAGCTGCGGGTGCTGCTGGAGCCCGAGGCGATCCGGCGGGCGTGGCCCCACGTGACTTCCGAAACCGTCGAGCAGGCGTGGGCGATTCAGCGCCAGCTGCAGACTGCGGCTTCGACGGCCGACTGGATCGCCCTCAACACCGATTTCCACAACGTGCTGTTGCGGCTGGCTCCAGCACCCCGGCTGCTGGCGATCCTGGAGAGCCTGACTGCACCGTGGCTCATGTACGTGAGCATGTTCTTGCAGAGCGACCCGGAGAACCGAAAGCGTGCAGCCCACGGTCATATCGAGATCATCCAGGCGATGGAGAACAACGATCTGGACCTGGCGATCCAGGCGTCGATCGGTCACCTCACCTTCACCCACGACACGCTGGCCGAGTCGTTGTCCGGCGTCTGAGTCTCAGCCCACCTCCATCAGCACCTTGAGCGCCGACCCGTCCTGGACCGTGGCGAAGGCTTCGTCGGCGTCTTGGAGATGCAGGTGGTGGGTCACGATCGGGTCGAGCTGAACGGCGCCCGATGCTGCCAAAGCGATACCGCGCTGGTAGTCGCCGGTCATCGCCGCTCGTGGATTCCGCAGGGTCAGCTCTTTGTGATACAGCTGGTAATACGGAAGTCCCGCCTGGCCTCCGGTCAGCGTGCCGAAGACTGTCACCGAGCCACCTGTGCGGGCCAGTTCGATAGCCTGCGCCAGGGTCGGCTCCTTGCCGGCCGCTTCGACAACGACGTCGGCGCCGTCCGCTGCCGTCATGTTTGCCAGGGTCGAGTGCGCCTCGGCGGGCGGGGCGGTGGCGTCGGCGCCCAGCTGCTCCGCGAGCTCGCGCTTCCACGCTGAGCGGGTGATGCCGACGACGACTGCGCCCATTGCCTTGAGTAGCTGGACGAACAACAGGCCGG
Source organism: Acidimicrobiia bacterium (assembly GCA_041608535.1). Taxonomy (GTDB): domain Bacteria; phylum Actinomycetota; class Acidimicrobiia; order Spongiisociales; family UBA5794; genus JBFISM01. The sequence continues at coordinate 21,399 of JBFISM010000041.1, read as the reverse complement.
AAACCCCGAGACCGATCACGGCAACGATGTCGCCGGGAAACACCGGCGTGGCCCGGGCGGCGTGCACCGTCGTTCCCAGCACCTGCAAGACCCCCGAGCCCTTGTCGCTGATGTGGTCGGGCACTTCGAGGATCCGGCTCGCCGGCGCCGTCACGTATTCGGCGAACACCCCGTCCATGTCGCGGCCCAACAGTCCGCCGTTCGTACAGATGTTCATCCGACCGATGCGGCAGAGGTCGCAGTGACCGCAGGCGATCGCCGGGTCGATCAGGACTCGTGTGCCCGCGTCGACGATGGTGACATCGCCCGGATCGACCACTTCGCCGATCATCTCGTGACCCATGATTATCGGGTATGGGGCCGGGATGCCGCCGTTGAGGATCTTCACGTCGGTGCCGCAGATACCAACTCGGTGCACTTTGATGAGTGCGTTTCCGCCTCGAGGCGGTTCCCGCACGTCTGTGTACTCGGCGTTGCCCGGGGCGGTCACCTGCACAGCCTTCACCTCGATCGAACCCCCATGCACCCGTGCGACCGGTCGGTCGCAACCGGACCAGATAATATCGAATGCATTGTGCAGCACCGGCTCGCCAGGGGCCGGGGTGTGCGAGCGTCTTCGAGCGGGGACCGCACCGGGTATGACGAGAGCGAGCGAATCGGGCCGTGAGATCCAGCTGTCGCCCGCGCCCAGCGGTTCACGACAGACGGCACACGAGTTCGTGCGGGAGACGCTGCGCCAGGCCATCTTGAGCGGGCAGATCGCTGGTGGCACCCGGCTCGTCCAGGCCGACTTGGCCGAGCAGCTCGAGGTGAGCACCACACCTGTGCGTGAAGCCCTCCGCGACCTCGCGTCGGAGGGGCTCATCCAGTTCGACCCCCACCGCGGCGGAATCGTCCACCAGATCTCGAATGACGAGCTGCAGGAGGTCTATGACCTGCGCATGATCCTCGAAGTAGAAGCGATGCGGCTCGCCGCCGAACGGATCACCCCGACCCAACTCGCCAAGGCGCGCAGCATCCACGAACGCATGCTTGCTGATCCGGGGTCGGCCGGGTGGGTGACGCTCAACCGTGATTTCCATCTGACCATCTATGCAGCCGCTGAATCGCCGCGCCTGTTGACGATCGTGCGCGGCCTGCTCGATGCATCTGTGATGTATGTGAGTGCGGCGTCCCAGCAGGCCCCCGATCTGCGGGACCGCGCCAACAGCGATCATGCTGCGATCCTCGATGCGCTCGAGGCCCACGATTCGGACCAGGCGGTCGAGCGCATCTCGGAGCATCTGAACATTCCCCGCTCGGTCCTCCAGCTGGACGATTGAGAGCCGGAGCAGAGGAGATCCAAGATCCATGCCAAGCGACACCCCGACGGTCGACATCCACTGCCATCTTGCTACCCCCGAAGTGGCCGATCTCGTCGCCGTGCACCGCCGGCCCGAGTACGAGCCATACGACTACTTCATGGGCGAGGACTCGAAGGCTCAGAACAAGAAGATGTTCCCCACCATCGTGGAGCCGCTGCGTGACCCCCAATCCAGGCTCGATTACATGGATCGCATGGGGGTGCAGATCCAAGGTCTGGCCACATTCGTGTCGGAATACGTGTATTGGGCCCCGGCGAAGGCCGGGGCCGAGGCAGCGCGCATGCAGAACGACAAGCTGGCGCAGGCCGTCGCCGATCGTCCCGACCGGTTCGTTGCGCTCGGCGCCACCGTGCCGTTGCAGGATGTCGATCTCGCTATCGCCGAGCTCGACCGTGCGGTTGACGACCTCGGGTTCAAAGGGCTGCAGATCGGGGGCACCGTGGCCGGCCACAACCTCGACGAGGCTCGCTTTCGCCCCTTCTGGCAAGCGGTGGCCGCCAAGGGCGTCCCGGTGATCATTCACCCGAACGGGTACGAAGAGAGTCACCGGTTCGGCGACTACTTCATGACGAACTGCATCGGGAACCCACTGGAGACGATGGTTGCCGCCCATCGCATGATCTTCTCCGGCTTGTTCGAGGAGCTACCCGACCTGAAGCTCGTCCTGCTTCACGGCGGTGGGTATCTGCCCTTCTACACATCCCGTGCCGACCACACGTGGAAGGTGCGTCCGGAAACGCGGGTCCACATCCCCCACCATCCGCCCAGCTACTACATGAAGCGACTCTTCTACGACACCATGGTGTTCCAGCCGCTGTATCTGCGCCATCTCGTCGATATCGTCGGTGCCGACCGCATCATGGCCGGCACGGATTTCCCCTTCGACATGGGCGAGACCGACCCGATGGGTCTCATCGATGGGGTGGAAGGTCTCTCCGACGAGCAACGAACAGCGATGAAAGGCGGCAACGCAGTGAGGGTCTTCTCCATCGAGACCGGCTGAGCCACGCCGTGGATCATCCGGTACGAACGCTCGCCAACGGAGTCGGTATGCCGGCTCTGGGTTTTGGCACCTGGGAACTGCGGGGGAGAGCCGCCGAGCGTGCGGTTACAGAAGCACTCGCAGCGGGCTACCGGCACATCGACACCGCCGCCATGTACGGCAACGAAAAGCAGGTGGGACGTGCCGTGCGCAGCTCGGGCCTCGATCGCAGCGAAGTCTTCGTCACCACGAAGATCTGGAACACAGATCATGGCTACGAGCGAAGTGGCAAGGCACTGGACCGCAGCCACCGCGAGCTACAGCTGGATCCGATCGATCTGGTGCTCATCCACTGGCCGGGAGGCCGGGAGCGGCTCGAGACATGGCGTCTGCTGGAGGAACGGCTCGCCGACCAGACTGTTCGCGCCATCGGTGTCTCCAACTACGGTCTGGGGGATCTGGACGAGCTACTGGCCCACGCCGATGTCGTCCCCATGGTGAATCAGATCGAATTCAACCCGTTCGTCCATGCACGGCGGCGCGCCGTGATCGAGCGCTGCCGCCAGCTCGGTGCTCAGGTGACGGCGTGGCGGCCGCTGACCAAAGGGCGCGCGCTGCACGATCCCGTCGTGACCGCCATCGCCGACCGGCTCGGCCGCACGCCGGCCCAAGTGATGTTGCGCTGGTCGGTCGAACACGATGTGGTCCCGCTTCCGAAATCGAGTCACGGTGATCGCATCCGCGCCAATGCCGCCGTCTTCGATTTCACGCTCACCGCCACCGACATGGCCAAGCTCGACGCCCTGGGCCAATGAGTGTCTGTCCCCCGGCGCGGAAAGGTCCCTGCGAGCCAGCATGGCTCTGAGGTAAAGGTTGGGTCTGTCCCCCCGACGGGGGAAGGTCCCTGCGAGCCCGCAAGGGCTCGGAGGTAGGGGCGCCTCGCCAGGGCGAGGCGTTGCAGTTGGCTTCGCCCACGGTGGGCATGGGTCTGTCCCCCCGACGGGGGGAAGGTCCCTGCGAGCCCGCAAGGGCTCGGAGGTAGGGGGGCATGGTTCCGTCCTAGGATGACTGAGTCGCGGCACGAGCATCCGCGGGCGATCGCCTCGCCCCCTACCCCTGCTTCGTGCTGCGCACTCCCGCAGGGGACCCCTTCCCCCCTGGGGGGGACAGATCCGTCTTCCCCCTGCGGGGGACAGATCGGCTGGGTTCAGTTCTCCACGGAGGCGATGACGTCGGCGATGAAGGCCTGTGATTCCGCGGTGTCGATGCGGTAGTAGAAGCCGGAGGCGACGCAAGCAGTATCGCCCCACGAGGTCACGCCGACGACGGTCTCGACACCTCCCATGTCCCGCAGGATGGGCCCGCCGGAGTCGCCGTAACAGGTGCCCTCGTCACCCTTCGCCTGATTTTGGGAGACCACCAACCAGGCGTCGAGCAGCTTTTGGAATGCGCTGACGGCGTACTGGCGGTGATCGAGATACTCGATGTCGAAAGGCGGGGCATCGATGAAGCTGCCCCCGAATCCGACGACGGTGAACGGCTCTCGGTTGGCGCCGTTGCGCGGCACCCCGGGTTTGCGCAAATCCTCGAGCTCATCCAGCTCCGCATGGGGCATCGGGGTGATGCCGGCCACCGGTTCGGCGAGGATGATGGCGGCGATGTCGTGCGGATCCGACGTCGGACCCCAGTTGTACAGCGGGCTGTTGACCACCTGCACGATGTCGACACATGTGTCACACCGCGTCTTGTCCGGCGGAGGATCGAAGTCGGATGGATCTGCGGCGAAGCTCACCCACACGTCCGAATCCGCCGGGGGGAAGCCGTCGGCGTCGATGAGGCCGTCCTCGACCAGACCCTCGGCGCAGTGCCCCGCAGTGAGAAACACCGCAGGGTGAATGAGCGTGCCGCTGCAGTACACACCGAGACCGAACTCGGGCACTCCGAGAACCCGCCAGTCGGCCATGATCGATCCGACTGCCGGATACTCGTTGGTGGTGTCGAGTGTGCCCCAGGTGATGGCCAGCGCCGGTATGACGCCCAGCATCATGGACACGGCAAAGGTCAACGCAAACACGCGCCTCCGCAGCCGACTTCTCATGCTCATCTCCCTCCGGTCTTCCGGGATCGTATCAGCGTCCAAGAGGACGCCGTCGTAGCTCACGTGTGCAGAACACCGACCGGCGAGACTTTGCCGATACCGCAGTGGTCACGCGGCTGCTCCTTCAGTCGCGTAGCCGACGCGCAACCGCATCCAGGCGATGGCCATGAGTGCAGCGCTCAGTGCGGCGAAACCGATGAACAGCACGTCGGACCCGCCGATGCCATAGACCAGGGGTCCGAAGGCGGCGGTCACGGTTGCGCTGAGGAGACCTGCCACTTCGAGCAGTGCGTGCCCCACTGCGGCTCGAGCCGCTCCGGTGACCTCGAGCAGGATGATCTCGACAGCGAGAAAGGCGAACGACTCGCCGGTTGTCTCGATCAAACCAGCCGCAGAGACGAGCGCCACGGAATCCAAGACGCCGAAAAGCACGATCGCCGGGATGATCGCTGCAAACGCCGGGAAGAGCACCCGGGAGCCACCGACACGCTGGGCAATGGTGCCGGCTCGTGCTGGCAGGATTATCAGCGGGAAGCCGATGACCAGCAGTGCGATCGCAGTCGCATCGGTCGACGCCCCGAGATCTGTCAGATAACGGTCGACCGTGGCGTCGAAGACACCGATGAACCCGAACAGGGCCACTTGGGAGAGGACGGCCGCTTGCACCCTGGGGCGCCGTAGCAGTTCCGCCATGTCCGAGAAATCGACGGGCGCCGTCGCCACTTCCGTTCGCGAGATGGCGCGGACTGCGGGACCGCCGGCGATGGCGATGGCGATGCCTATCGCCCAGAACGGGGCCTCGAACGAGATGCGTTCGAGTGCGGCACCAATCGGGGGGCCGACCAGGAAGCCGGCGACACCGGTGGAGAGAAAGGTGCCGAGCCTCGATCCGGCCCCGGTCGTGTCCGGACCGATGATGGCCTTACGCCCCGCCACCCCGTACAAGCCGAGCCCGATGCCGACGACGCCCCGAGTCAGCGCCAGCGTCCACGTTGCCGAGGCGAACACGAATCCGAGCGTGCCCACGACACCCGCAACGACGGCGAAGGCAGCGAGCGAGCCGATGTGCCCCCGATCGGCCAGAGGCGCAAGGAGCAGCTGCGCCAGGAGGGCGGCCAGGAATCCCATCGCAGCCACGATCCCCAGCTCCCACGTCTCCAAGCCATGGCGTTCCTGCAAGTCGGCCAGGAACACGAACACCAAGCCGATGGATGCGGCCAGCAAAAAGTTGACGGTGTAGATCAGCCGGATCGACATCGCCGGAGGCTACTCGCGCCAGCGCCTCGGCCGTGCCCAGACAAGCTGGGGTCGCTGAGACGTTGGGGTTCGGGTCTGTCCCCCCGTTGGGGGGACAGATCGTCAGGTGAGGAGTTTGTCTTCGTACTCGACGCGACTGAGGATGTGCGGGGCGTCCTCGGTGATGAGGACCATGTCCTCGATCCGGACTCCGCCGCCGCCGCGAACGTTGGGAACCCACACCAGCGGCTCGACGGCGAAGACCATGTTGGGCTGGAACTCGTACACGGTGGCGCCCGGCAGCGTTTCGCCGATGTACGGAGGTTCGTTGGCACCCATCCCGATGCCGTGACCGATGAAGAGCGAGAAGAGGTGGTCGGCGAGGCCGTGGTCGCCGATCTTCTCGATGATGGCGTCGGCGGCATCCTGGTTGGTGAAGCCCGGGCGCATCTTCTCGAACCCGGCGTGCAGGCCCTCGTAGACTGCGGTGTAGATCTTCTGCTGCTGCTTGGACGGCCGGCCGACGATCGTGGTACGCCCGATATCGGCGAAGTAGCCGTTCCACATCGCTCCGATGTCGATGAAGCACAGGTCCTGGTTGCGCATGATCTTGTCGGTTGCCAGGCGGTGCGGCGGCGACATGTGCTCCCCCGAGGCCACGAACGGTGTGATGACGTGGGCCATCTCGCCGCCGAGGTAGAACAGCGTTTGCATCGCATCGCCGGCAACCTCCAGCTCCCGCCGCCCGGCCTTCGTCTCGTCGAGGGCTCGTTGGGTGACGCTGTCGCCGATAGCGCAGGCCTCCTCGATGATGGCCACCTCGTGGTCGCTCTTGATGAGGCGAGCTCGTTGCATAACGGCATCGCCGTCTTCCAGCTCGAGATCGGGGAGGTGGCGGCGCATGGCGTTGACGAACGAGATGTTCGCCTGATCGACGCCGACCTTCCCCTGGACCAGACCACGCTCCCGCAGGATCGGGGTGAGGATTCCGGTGACGAACCCATCGACCAGTTCGGCCTGCTCCATGATGGGGATGGCATGGGCCTCGCCGATCCACGACATGCCGAACCTTGCCTTGTCGATCTCGCCGCCCGATGTCAGCAGCACGGGATCGGCGCTGGGAGTGAGCAACACACCGTTGAGCGATGTCGTCTTGCCCGCGATGAGCTGGGCGCGCAGCCCGGTGAGATAGCGGACGTTCTCGTCTTTCCACAGGAGCACGGAGTCGAGTCCGGCATCGGCGATGGCTTTCTGTGCGGCCGCCACCCGCCCGGTGCGCAGCGCCGCCATGTCGTAGCGGTCTTCCCAGTCGACGGCGAACGATCCCTTGGCGTAGCGTGACACGACTTTTCCTTCCGAGCGACCCGAGCGACGAGCTCGGGACGATGCTATCTCACCGGATGGGCCACCCGCGGGGCGGGCGTGGCCGGTGGTGCTGCCCTTGCCAGCGAGGCCGCATAGTGCTGGATGGTGGCGCCGTACTCAGGTTGCACGTAGTACTCGGAGTGATTGCGGGTACGGGGACGCGGATCGCCAACCATTGCCGGGTTCGCATCGTGGGGATCGTCGACGAGCCGATCACGGTACGGGGTGTCGCCTTCGGCCTCCTCTATCCGACGCAATCGGGGTGGCTCGGAGAACACCGGACCACCGATGTAGTCGGTGAGTCTGAAGAGATTGCACCACGCCAAATCCCCGGGTGGCCCGCTCGCATCGGCGAGTTCCTTGAACCGGTCCACCGTGAAGTGCTTGGGAAAGTAGCGCGCATAGAGCCGGTTGAGTGGGGAGCCGTGGGTGATCACCGCAACCTTGCGCAACGTCTCGGGTTCGAGCTGCTCGAGCGCCGCCGCCACGAGCACGGTTCCCTGGCTGTGCGCCGACAGGATGACCCGGCCGTCCCCTTCCGTCAGCTTGCGGATGCGGTGCGCCAGATGGGGCACGGCGCGTTCTCCGTACGAAGGCGGTGCCCACGGGTGGTACCAGCGTGGCCAGAAAGTGGCGACGTCCCAGATGATCCCGAGCGACCGGCGGAAATTGCGACTGCGGTAGAGGCTGTTCATCGCCGCGATGAGGCCGATCGGTATCAGGCTGAGGACCACCGAGGCCAGCGGTGAGGTGAACGAGGCGACCCGGCTGGCCGGTTCCCAGAACACCGCAAGCATGATGCCGGCGAAGAGGATCACGGCGGGCACCGTGATCATGGTGTCAACGCGGTCGGTGAGCTTCGCCGCAGACTCTGCGGAGCGGATCTGCCGCATCCATCGCTTGTCGGCATCCGTGAGCTCTTTGTTGTCGAGCTCGAAGCGCTGGCGAATCTCGTTCAGGTCGCGTCCCGGGTTGGTGAACCAGACCCAGAAGCCGGTGACCGCGACTGCGGCGACCCACAGCGCGCCAAAAGCCGACACGTACTCGACGATCGCCAGCTGGTATCCGGTCCCCAGCAGTTCGTCGAATCGAAGGATGACGCCGGCCAGGATGACGAGGCTGATGCCGGCTCCCAGGATCGGGACTGCACTCCGCAGATCGAGGATGGGATTGGCTTCGTCGATCCACCAGGACGACGCCCGCACCCGAAGCCGCCACAGCGCTTGGGGAATCCACTCCTCATCGGGTCGCGTCTGACCTGTGGCTGGTTTGGTCCTTGGTCCGTCATCGGTCTGCTCATCAGGGCTCCGGTGGCGGCGGGCTCGCCCCGCCCAGCGCACGACATACGTGGCCCAGAGGAGCCCATAGAAACCGGCCCAGGCCCAGAACACGACCCAGACACTGGTGCCTATGCCGGCGTCGGCAGTAGCGATCGGTTGTTCTGTGAGGAGCATCGTCGCGATGGCAACGACGACGGCGGCCCCGGCGACAAGACCGACTGCCTTGAACACGACGTCACGCATGACCGTGCCGACGGCGAACAGCAGCCACAGCGAGACGACGATCGAGGCGGCGAGCACGACGACTGCCCCGGTCAACAGCGGCTCGTCGATGCCGAGTGACCATCCCGCTGCTGCGCCGAGGATCCCGATGATCGAAAGGGTCACCGCCGCATGGAGCTTGCCGAGCCGAAGCTCGAGGTCCTGACGGCCCCAGAACGTGTCGTCGGTGATCTGACCGACCAGCGCCGGATCCTCGCCGCGCTCGCCCTCGTCGGGACCGGTGCCGAGCCTTCGTTGGCCCAAGCGCGCCACCCACGCCAAGCCGAGCATGAAGATCGCGGCGGTGGCGATCCCGATTGCCGCTCCGTCGGCCGGGGTGGCGGCCCACCACTTCCACGGCGAGAGGTACCAGCGATCGGTGCACGGCCCCTGCTGCACGCAGTTGATGCCGATCATGTCGATGGTGAGGACGGACACCATCGTGGCCACCGCCACACTCACGAACAGCCCTTGGAGACGTATCAGCCAGACATTGAGCCTGCGGCGCCACGTCGGCGGACCGGCCGCACCGGCGGGTCGTCCTCCCATCCAGCCGGTTACATTCATCAACGCAAAGGGGAGGAGCAGCAGCCACAACGCTCTGGTGCGGGCGCGCGAGGTGATCCCTCCCCACGAGTATGCCTCCAGGTTCCGCGGCGGACCGCTGATCGTGATCCACGAGCACGGCCGGAAGAACCCGGCGTCGTCATCTCCGGCTACCTGCTCGACGTTCGGCAAACAGAGCAGCTCCTCGGGCGTCGATCCGCCAACGCCGTGCACCCGCAGCTCGGTGATCTGGTGCTCCACCCCGGCCACCGCCGGTGGCGGAGGCTGTACTGGGGTCACAACTCACCCTCCTGCCACACCACGAAGTATGACAAATGGGAGAGTCAGCTGGTGGCCGGCGGATACGTTGCTTCGCTCAAGCGGCCCACTGGCTGATCATGCGCTCCAGGGTGGGGAGGGGCACCAGCCCGGAGCCGAGGACCACATCGTGGAAACCCTGGATGTCGAACCGGTCGCCCAGACGTTCCTCGGCGTCGCTCCGGTACTTCATGATCTCGAGACGACCGATCATGTACGCCAGCGCCTGTCCCGGCCAGCCGATGTAGCGGTCCACTTCGCCCTCGACCGTCGTTCTCGTGATGGGTGAGTTGGCCAGGAAGAAGTCGATTGCCTGCTGCCTGCTCCACTCCATCACGTGGATCCCCGTGTCCACGACGAGGCGGCAAGCTCGCATCGAGTCTGCCGACAGCATCCCGATCCTCTCCAGGGACCCGCTGTAGAGGCCCATCTCGTCGGCCAGCCGCTCTGAGTACAGACCCCAACCTTCCGCATACGCCGTGATGTGGGCGTGCTTGCGAAACTCCGGTGTTCCTACCAGCTCGCCGGCAATGGCCAGCTGGAGATGATGGCCGGGGATGCCTTCGTGATAGGCCATGGCCTCGATCTCGAACGTGTGCCAGCGGCTGGGATCCGCGGTGTTGACGAAGAAGGTGCCGGGCCGGCTGCCGTCTGCCGCGGGGCGGTGATAGAAGGCCGTCGGTCCCGAGGCGGTCTCCCTCACCACACACGGCGCCTCGGGGAGGCGTCCGAACCAGTCGCCCATGGCGGCATTCGCCTTGGCGAGCGCCCGTTCCGAAGCCGCCACGATGCTGGCTCCGTCACGGAAGAGCAGCGTTGGGTCCTCGCGCAGCGTCGTGTAGATCTCGTCGAGCGCCGTGGTACCCAGTACTTCGCCGCCGAGTGTTCGGTACTCATCGTCGAGCTTGGCGATCTGGTCGAGCCCGATCTGGTGGATCTCCTCGGGGCTCAGCTCCACCGAAGTGTGGCGACGGATGGCGCGCCGGTAGATCTCGTCGCCGTCGGGCAACCCGCACGCCCCCGGCATCGAGTCGGGTCGAGCCACCGGGGCGATCTCGTCGGCCAGCACGTTGCGATACAGCTCCCAGGCCGGACGCACGTGGTCGGTGATGGTGCGGGCGATTCGCGCCTTCCACTCCGCCGTCCGTTCCTCGTCGAAGGCATCGGGCACACGCAGCCGCAGGTAGGGATCCTCTGCCAGCGGCGACCCCAGGTAGTCGTCGAGCTGGTGGACCGTCGCGGCCACCGAGTGCGCCGGTGGCGTCCTCCCGCTGGCGACGCCTTGCCGGAGCCGATCGGCCATCTCACGCACGCAGCGGGCGAACTCCTCGTACTTCGGAATCATCGCCAGCGCATGCTCCGGTTCAATCAGCGGGAATTGGGGAACGGTGACCGGCATCATTGCTTGGAGGCCGATGGTGTGATTCGCCGCCAGTTCCGCCCAGCGCATCTCCAGTTCGTCCGCCTTGGTCGAGGCCTCGAAGATGAGCAGCTCCCGTGAGATCTGCTCGTCGTCGGTCAGCCCAGCCGGATCGATGGCTGCAGCTATGGAGGAGAAGCGGCGCAGGGCCGCGATCTCGGCGTCTTCGGCTTCACGGCTGGTGTGCTCGAACTGGTCGTCGTAGCGATGATCGCCGAGCATCAGCGCACTCGTCGGGTTGGTGGCGAGCTTCCACTCCCAGTACTCGACGCCGAGCTCGTGCAGTTCTTGATTCAACCTCGTCCTCTCCTGCCCGCGTCCTGAGCTTCGTGGGCCCGATCCGGCTCAACCGGCTGGGAGCACCGTAATGCGGGCGAGAGGGAGACAAGGCACACGGTGCCGCGCCTTCTCATCCAGATCTCAGTAGTCGATGTCGTCGCACTCGGCGTGCTCGCCCTCGAGGAGCGGCTTGGCGACCACTGAGTATGCGGGGCCGTCCAGTTCGCTCCACAAGGTGGCGTTGGTTGCGTCGGCCAAGGCGGCTGCCGCCGTATCCGCTTCGGCACCAGTCAGCACCCGGCAGGCGTACCCGAACGATTCGCTGGTGGTGATCGGGGCGAAGTCGAACGCCCACGGCCTCACTTCGTGGAAGCTCGGATCCGGGTCGACCTCGCCGATCCACACCTGGAGACCGGTTGGCGGCACCGGGTTGGCGCCACTTCGGTCTATTTGGTTGAGCAGGTCGAATAGCTCCTTCATCACGGCCACGCGGCCGTCGGCGTCCTCGAATTCACTCATGCCGAGGGCATACACCGAATAGCGGTGAGGGTTACCGTCCTCGTCGTAGTACGTCGCCGTCTCGGTGCTGGCGTCGGCGATGGTGCGCTGCATCTCCAGGTTCGCCTCCTGGGTGATTTCGGCGATCCCGAGTCGGTCGATGAGCCCGAGGATCTGCACGAGTGTCTCTTCGTCGATCCTGGTCTCGCGGTACTGCGGCATCGCCGGCATGGGGTAGCCCTCGTCGCTTCGGCCGATGATCACGCGCCCGTCGGTGTAAACCGTGTAGTCGGTGAGGTCGGTGAGGTTGAACTCCACCGGGACGAACCCGCCGCCACTGTCGAAGGTCAACAGGAGGCGGGTCTCCGACGGGATCCCTTCGATGGGTGCACCGGATGTGCTGGTGCTCGTCGTCTCGTTGTCTGTGGGAGGGATGGTGGTCGTGTCGGTTCCTCCGGCTTCGGTGGGATCGGTCGAGTCGGTGCCACAGGCGCCAAGCACGAGGACTGCGGCGATGAGGGCGGCAAGAAATGCAGTTCGGTGGTTCATGCTCATTCGACGTCGGGGTGGACCGTGCGGTTCCCGCTGGCCGATGTCACCGCCGGTCGTGTCGGCAGGTACGATACTGGCCGAATCCGGCGATCTGACCGGATTCCCTGCGCCCGTAGCTCAATTGGACAGAGCGTCTGACTACGGATCAGAAGGTTGGGGGTTCGAGTCCCTCCGGGCGTGCTGGCGAAACCCCGTTGCAGCGCAACGGGTTTCGGTCGTTCTGGGAAGCGGTGTGCGATGCGTAGACCGTCGCTGGTCCGCATTTGGTCCGCGAGAGATCGAGCTGCGGCGGCTGAAATCGGCTCGTCGGGCGGCCCTACGAGCACCTGTCTTACGCCCCCAGGCCCCGTTAGCACGCCCGGGGAGGTCCCTAGCGTCTCGGCAGCTGCATAGCGACCTGGTTCCTCCGGGTCGAGGCCGTGATCGATTGCACGGGATCGTGCCTCGTCCAACGCTGCGGCGAGGGCTTCCATGTCGGAGGGGAAGAGGTGGCCGTAGCGGATCCATAGTCACGGAGATCTACGAGTGGCCCAGGTGCGCCTGAACCGCTTTGGGATGAGCGCCCTCGGACATGAGCAGCGATGCGCAGGTGTGCCTCAAGTCATGGATCCGGAGATCGCTGGAGAGCCCGGCCTCGAACACAGCCCGGTACCACACCTGGCGCCGGAAGTTGCTGTTGCGGAGGGCCCGACCCAGCGGCGAGGTGAACACGAGCGCAGCCGGGTCGTCGTCGACTTGGATGGCAAGGTGTGCGGCGAGGAGCTCCGGCTCCCTGATGACGCCGAAGCCGTCGCACGGGTCAAGGGCACCAGCGTGAATTGTCTGATCATCGACGCATTGAAGGCGGAGATCGAACGGGTCCGTCAGGATGAGGACTTCACGAGCCGCGCCAAGCGGCTATTGGAACGCAAACCGAGGTCTTGGCCGAGTCGCTCAACCAGTGCGGGTCCTGTCTCCGAGCCCTCGTGCTGCTAGTCCAGCGCTGAACCCACCTCGAGCGTCTTGTTCCAGAGCGCAAAGCGTCGTCCGGACGGGCTTCGATGCCAGTAGCTTGGGTCGAGCGTGAGCCGCCGCCACCCTGTCCCGGCGGTCCTCAAAGCTACGCATCAGACTCTGAGGCGCCTCCTCGCGGCTCACGTGAGTTCTGCCCGCCGGTTGAGGCCCCGTTTGGCGTTTTCGGCCCGGCAAGAAGCACGAAGGAGCCGACGATGATCGGGCGAGCCAGGCCTAGACGACGTTGCGGGACGCCTGCGCCCGCGATCGCGTCGGAAATGGGGCTGGTGGCTTCGTTGCTCAGTACCAACACGTCGACCAGTTTGGCAGCCCCGAGACCCCGGGGGCGGAACGTGATGAACGTCGCCATCTTCCGTTTCGGCTGCTTCCGGATGGAACGGAGCGTTGCTGAGCATCGTGTGACACAATGGCGCATGGCCACCAGCTGGGTGGCCGGCCTGGAGGCACTGATGGGCACCAAAGACAAAGGCGGCCGGAACACCAAGAAGAAGGCCGGCAAAGGGCTCAAGGAGAAGCGCCTCGATAAGAAGGCGAAGAAGGCCGCTCACGAGAGCAGCGCGAACCGGTCACTGGATCGCACGTTCGGCAGCTGACCGGGAGTTCATTACCGCGCCGCCGCCCGGCGACGCACGGGGCCGGAGCCACATGAGTTGGTGAAACCGGTTGTATCGAAAGGTCGTCGGGCGCGTCCGATGAGAGTGGCGGTACTCGCTCCGATCTCGTGGCGGGTGCCACCGCGCCACTACGGGCCGTGGGAGCAGTTCGCCTCGCTATTGACGGAGGGCCTCGTCGACCGCGGGGTCGACGTCACGCTGTTTGCGTCCGCCGATTCGATAACCGCGGCACGGTTGGTGGGTGTGGCTCCCGCCGGCTACTCCGAGGACGCGACCCTCGACGCCAAGGCATGGGAGGCGCTGCATATCGCGGCCGTGTTCGAACGCGCCTCCGAATTCGACGTCATCCACAACAGTCTCGACTTCCTCCCACTCACGTACACCAGGCTCGTTGACACGCCGGTCCTCACCACCATCCACGGGTTCGCCTCCGACGCCACGCTGCCCGTCTACCTGGAGTACGCGGATCGGGTTCACTACGTGGCGATCAGCGATGCCGACCGGCACCCGGCGTTGCCGTACGCGGCGACGATCCATCACGGCATCGACATCGAGTCCTTCGATGTCGGCGCGGGCGGCGTCTCGTTGGTCTTCTTCGGGCGGATCCATCCCGACAAGGGGACGGCGACCGCCATCGATGTTGCCGCCCGGGCAGGGGTTCCCCTCGTGATTGCCGGGATCGTCCATGACCGCGAGTACTTCGAGCGTTTGGTGGCGCCGCACCTCGACGGGAACGACGTGACCTATCTGGGGCCGGTGGGTCCGGACCGCCGTCAGGAGGTCCTCGGAGGCGCTGGGGCGTTGCTTCATCTCATCGACTTCGATGAGCCGTTCGGGTTCAGTGTCGTGGAGGCGAATGGCGTGCGGGACCCCGGTCATCGCGCATCCTCGAGGCTCGATGCCCAAACTCGTCAAGCCCGGCGTGAACGGGTATCTGGTCGCATCGGTGCAGGACGCGGTGGATGCGGTGGGCCACGTTCGTCGCCTCGACCGCCGGATGGTTCGCGGCTCGATCGAGGGGACGTTCGACGCAGCCAGGATGGTCGACGACTACCTCAGGCTGTACCGCCGGATCCTCGAGAACGAATGAGACGTCGTGCTCAGCTCCGAGTCAGCTCGGTGAGGAGCGCGTCGACTTCCACCGTTGCGAAGCCGGTAGATGTGTCGGCGGCGCCGTAGGCAATCACCAGCCGGTCGCCGTGGATGAGCGATCCGCACGAGTACACGACGTTGGGCACGTACCCATCGCGTTCGGACTCGTCCGGCACCAGGAGAGGCTCCCGGAGATGACCGATCACCCGACCTGGATCGTCGATGTCGAGCAGGATGGCGCCGAGCGCGTACCGCCGCATTGGGCCGACTCCGTGGGTCACGACCAACCACCCCGCGTCGGTCTCGATCGGGGATCCGGAGTTGCCGATCTGCATCAGCTCCCAGGGGTTGGTCGGCAGCTGGATCAGTTCGGCATGGTGCCAGAAGCGGACCTGATCCGACCGCATCAAGTAGTTGCTCTCCCCGTCGCATCTGGCGAGGGCAGCGAACTTCCCGCCGACGAGACGAGGAAAGACGGCTATCCCCTTGTTCCGGGCGGCCCGTCCGTTGAGGGTGGCGATCCGAAAGCTTCGGGAATCGGTCGTCTCTATGAGCTGAGGGAGGATATTGATGCCGTCGAAGGCCGTGTAGGTTGCGTAATAGACAACCGCCCCGCTCGGGTCGATGAACTGGACCAGTCGGGCATCTTCGATGGCGCGGCTCTCGGTCGGGCCGATCGGGAACAGCACCCGCTGGGATACGTCCGACTCTTGTGGAAACGTGACCTCATAGTTCGACGAAGCCAGCCAGTGCATCACCTGGATCACGCGCTGGACGGCAGTGGACGAATCCTCCTCTCTGCCGAGATTGGCGAGCCCCGTCGAGGTTCGCCATGGTGAACCGCTCCTCGAGCCAGCCCAAAGTCCGGCGGACGAGATCATCGACCGCACCCATCTCATCGAGCTTGGCAGCGAACACCGCCTTAGCGGCGCTGTCCGGCCACCGGCACACCCGCCGCGGTCAGGTTGATTGCTCCGTCCCGCCCAATCGTCCCGGTCCGGAACTCGATCGAGGAGACGTGACCTTCACCCACCGCCCGGACGCTGACAACGACGCGCAGCGAGCCGTCAGGTACATCGGACTGGTCGGGGGCACGCACAATGGAGGGGTTGGTGAGAGCGGCGCTCTCGAGGGAGTGCTCCTGGACGAAGTAAGCGCCGATGAGCAGGCGGATTTCGTTGGAGAGCCCGGTTGCGCCCGGCACAGCGTCAGCCACGGCCGCGAATCCTTGCATGAAGACTCCGTCAGGTCGAGATGTCGCTGGCCGAACGAAATCCAAGTTCGCGCAGCGTCTCGGTCACCTGACCTGCGGGCATGGCCAGGATCCCGCCGATTACGCGTTCGGCCCGGGCCATCCCGTCCCCCGGGCTGTGGTCGTGAGGCACGTACGGCTTGGTGATCAGCCGGCCGGGGTCCGGTTGCAGGCGAACATGCGACCGAGTGATCGGGATGGTCGACATCAGGGGATCATCGCCCCGGGATCGTCCGTGACGTACCCGGCCGCGATCTGCAGTGCCCCGATCCCGGCGAGGGTCGATTCGGCGCCGCGGTTCGCGTTGATCGAGTGCTCCATCAGACCGTCGGCGGTTGCTCCGGTGGCCACGTCGTAGAGGTCCATTCCGGTGTCGTTGTGTCCCATCAGCCAGCGGGTGGCCCGCAAGGCTCGCGCTCTCCACATTCCGTCACCCGTGATCGACCATGCCCGGTCGCAGGCGTCGGCCATACCCCAGGCCTCGATCGGTTGCTGGTCGAACCCGGGACGTGCCTCACCCGGCGCCGAGCCCGTATGCGGCGTGAAACTGAAATGGTCCCCGTTGGTCTCAGCCCGGACCAACCACTCGAGCAGCCGGATGCCGATCGAGATCAGTCGGCGCTGCCCCAATGCTGCGCCCGCCGCCAGGAGCGCCTCAGGCAGGCGAGCGTTGTCGTACGTGAGACGCATTTCGGGCCAGGGGATCCTCCCAGAGGCCGCATCGGCGATCACTCCGGACGTGCGCTCGAGGAGCACGGTTGCCGCGGGGTGACCGGAATCGGCGGCCAGCATTTCCACAGCGCCGAGCGCCGCGTACGCATTGGCCCGGAGATGGGGGGAGTCGAATGTCGTGCACGTCTCGAACGCCTCGGCTCCTGCTTCGCGCATCCATTGGGCGGGGCCGAGCCGGGCGACGCCGCCCAGTCCCCACCACGCCCGCCCCTGGCTGTCGTCGCTGCCGGCTGCCCCCTCCCAGGTGCCGTCGGCCCTGCGGCGATTGCGGAATTGACCGGACTCGGTGCGGGCTTCGAGGACGAACCTGAGATAGATGGCAGCGAGATCCGCCAGCTCGGTCGGCGGCAACGCGTGCCGTGAAACGACGACAAGGGCGCGGGCGTTGTCGTCGGTGCAGAACCCATGCTCCAGCCGAGGTGTCGACAAGAGGGCGTGCTCCCACAACCCCATGGGGTCGGTGAGTCTCCTGAGGTGGTCGAATTCTGGCGGTGGAATCGGTGACTGGCCGGCGCCCGATGAGGAGGCGGAAGGATGAGCCAAGCGGGCGGCTCGATCATCCCGCGACACGGGTTACCTCGGGGAGAGCCGTTTGTGGTCCGACGAATCGGTTGGTCTCTGCCATCTCGGACATCATCGTCCCAAACCGTCGTCCGATCGTCGGCCAATACCACCCGTCGGCGAGTCGACGAGCATTCCGACCGATCCGCGACGACAGCCGGCGGTCGGTCAGCAGGCCTCGGAGGGCCACGCTCAGTGCTGCGGGGTCGTTGTGGGGAACGGTGACGCCTGCGCCGTGTGAGAGCAGCTCGACGGCGTGGGGAAACGGGGTGGCGATCACTGGCTTGGAGGCGGCGATCGCCTCCACGAGGACCCCCGACGTCACCTGCTCAGCGGATGCGTAGGGGAGGACGACCAGATCGGCGCTCCGCACCAGCCGAGCGAGGCTCTCCCGGTCGAGGTACCGGTCATCGAATTCGACCAACTCCTCCAATCCGCTTCGGCGGACAAGCGAAACCAGTTCATCCCGATAGGACTCGCCGGCGGATTCGAGAACATTGGGATGCGTAGCTCCCGCGATCAGGTACCGAGGACGTGGATCCAGATCGACGAGATCGGCGAAGGCTTCGATCACCAATTCCAAGCCTTTGCCGGGCCCGATCAGACCCCAGGTCAGCACGAGGGGACGGTCGCCCGACACGAGTGAAGGACCGGCGAAGAGGGCGTCCGCTCCGTGGGGGATCACCTCGATCCGTTCAGCGTCGACGCCGTAGCGCAGGCTCAGTCGTTGCGATGCCGTGTTGCTCATGACCACCATTCGATCCGCACGCTCGGCGAGACGGCTGGTGATCAGCCGCTGATGTTTGGTTGGGTGGTCGAGCACCGTGTGGAACGTAACGGCCGTTGGCACGGTGAGTCCCGAAATGAGGTCGACAGCCTCGTCACCGTCGAGGCCGCCGAAGATGCCGAACTCGTGCTGGATCGACACGGTGTCGTACGAATTCAATACTTGGGTCGCGTGCTCGAGGGAAGACGCACTTCCGACCTTGTGATGCAAAGCCACGTCGACAGACGCGGCTGCCGTAGGTCCGTCGACGAGGTTGACCACCCCGAGACCAACCCGGGACCGGCGGTCGCGGGCGACGGCGTCGAGCAGCGAAGCAGTGAAGCTGGCCAATCCGCAGACGGTGGGCGGATATGTACTCACGAACGCGATTGACGGATGGTGCGCGGCGATTCCCAACTACATCCTCCAGGGATGAGGCCCGCCGAGGCGGCGGGCGATCATGGTCACTCGTCCAGGCGGCGAACCGAGTGCGAGCTCCGCGAGCAGAAGTGAACCGGCGACTGAGCCGCCTAACCGTCAATGGTACACCGCCTGACGTGCAACGAGTGAGCCACCACGAGTGAGCCACCTGAGGCGGCGTCGCTGCGTACACTGATATCAGCGTACGCGTGAAGCGTACAGCGCCCACTCCGCCATCACGTTCCGTCCGGCGGAGTCACCGCAGGACATTCGAAGTTCGGTCAGAGGCGGGAAGGACGTGCGCGCTCATCGATCACGAGTTGGCCTCAATGTTCGGCGACTCCAGCGGCGGCGCAGGGTCTCTGTTTGAGGAGCAGGAGCAACGGCGACTGGCGGACCGTGAGGCAGCGCTCACCAAGCGAGGGAACGAGCTCAGCGCAGCCGAGGAGCGGGTGCGGCGGTGGAGCGAGCATCTCCAACGGCGCGAGCGCGAGATCGAGTTCCGTGAGTGCCGTGTGGAAGCAGCGACGAAACTGCCATCTCAGCCGGCCGGTGCCCGTACCAAGATCGGTCGCAACGAACGCTGCCCGTGCGGGTCGGGCCTCAAGTACAAGCGCTGCCACGGCCAGCCGGTTCGTGAGCCAAGCCGGACCCCGGGAACTGACCAACCGTAGAACCCGGCAGAGGATGACCGCCATCGCCCACGATCAGCGCACCCTCGCATCCTCCCTGCCGGATCTGCTCGCAACGGGACGCCCGAAATCGAGCGAGGGGTGGGTGATCTGGGCGGCTCTTCGGCGTGCGGCATTCATTGCTTTGAGCTGGCGACCAACTCGGAGTGGCGGGTCATGATTCCCAATCCCCCAGTGTTGCGCTGCACGGAACGCATGGTGTGTGTCGACAGCGCCTCGTCGGCCAGGGGTAGCACTACATCAGCGCCGAGACACGTCGAGGCTCGGACCACGGCCTGAGGCGGTGCCGTCGCCGTCCCCTCCTGGGATGCCTGTCGCCCGGCCCAGAATGGAGAGCTCCGACGGGTCTCTGCGTTCGGCCGGGTTGCATGGCACCTGCCCTCCCCGCAGAGCGTCTCCAAGCTATGAAGCGGCGCGCGGCGACGCACACTCCACCGAGTTGTCTGTTGAGGTTATGTGGTGCAGCGGGATGGAGTGGGTTGCTTCGGGCGTGCCGGAGGAGGATGGCCCGGTCGGCGTGACAGCCTTCGATCCCGAGGTATTCGCCGGCGGTGGAGCTCATCGGGGTGGCGACGCGATCGGTGGCGCCTCGTCGGAAGTGGTTGAGGCTTGCTGTGATGTCTTCTTGAAAAGGTATGTGGTGCCCTCTTGATATGGCCTGCAACTCACAACCCCAGCAAGACTCCCAGTGGTCAGAGGACTCCAGACGAGGAGGCCATCTGCCATGACCGGGCGATCTCGAGGTTCTTTCCGATCTCTACCGCGCTGGCCCTCTCCATCAGATGACACCGACCAAACTCGCAGAAGCTTTGCTGCTCACACCTGAAGGAATGACGGCCCGCCTCAACCGCCTCGAGCAAGCGGGACTCGTCGAACGCCACCCGCATCCCCACGACCGCCGCGGCGTCCTCGTACAGCTCACCCCCACCGGTGCTGAGCTAGCCGAGCACTCGTTCACGACTCTTCTCGAAGCTCAAGCCGACAGCATCGGCGCGCTCGATACCTCGGAACGCAACGATCTCGCGGGCCTCCTCCGCACTCTCCTTGAAGCCCTCGGCGACACGCCCCCGTTCCGGCCCGACATCACCGCAGAACGAAGACGCCCCCACCGAGACAGCGATCAGCCATCATCGCGACCAACGCCGATCGACCCAGAGCTGCAATAACTGCGTGGCGCCCATTCAGCCAAAGGCGACCGAGACCTCGGCACCTCTGCGCTAGTTGAGCTGGTCACGTTTCCTGGTCCTTGGGGTGTCGCAGTCTCGGGAGCGACGTCGGGTCGGATGGCTCCTTCCGGACTGGGAGACAATGCCGTATGGTCGCCGGAGTAGCAGCCGGTCTCATCCTCGCAGGATCACACGACTGCACGACGGTCTCGGAACCAACGACAAGCTCCAGGAGTGGGAAGACCTGCACAACTTCAGCCGAACCCACGGCGGCCTCGATAGCCAGACACCGTGTGAGCCTCAAGCGTCAGTTGAGCAGCTAGCTAGGGGTCTCTGTTCTGGAGGTTGTTGATAACTGAGAGCCTGCCTGTCTCGGACAGGTGGGAGGCGGACGCCCGACCGCGCGCCTATGGCGACGGGAGTCGCAGTGTCCCGCGCTCGGGGCCGGCTGTTCGCCGATCGCCGCGGCCGCTGGAAACGCGGGTTCTGGCTTTGCGTAACCGCGTGAGAAGCACGAGCAGATCGACCGTCGGTTTCGTCGCAGCGCGGGATTCATCCAACGAGTCGAGGGGCTGGCCCGCCTCACCATGGCCCGCCGGCTGCTGTCCTGATCCGGGTACCGACGTCTCTGGGAAGGCCGTGTCGATCATCGGAAGGCCTCTGAGGGGATCGTGCTGCCATGACCGCTACCCGACGGCGCCGGCCTTGGCCATGTTGATCTCGATGAGCCGGTTCATCTCGACGGCGTATTCCATCGGCAGCTCCTTGACGATGGGCTCGATGAAGCCGGCGACAATCATCGCCGTGGCCTCTTCCTCGGAGAGACCGCGACTCATCAGGTAGAAGAGCTGCTCCTCCCCCACCTTGGAGACGGTGGCCTCATGACCGATC
>JBFISM010000040.1:0-26066 GCA_041608535.1 Acidimicrobiia bacterium | reverse complement strand
TGTGGACTTGCATCGGTGACGTTCGGTGATTGTGGTCCTCGATGGGGACGGCACGGAGTTGTGGACGACTCGGATCGACAACAGTCCGTTGGCGTTGGGGGTTGAGATCGAGAGGGCCGGCCCGGCACCCGAAGTGGTCCTCGAGGCGACCTGGGGTTGGTACTGGGCGGCGGATGTGATCACCGCAGCTGGCGGGCGGGTGCATCTGGCGCATCCGTTGGGTATCGCCGGGTATGAGAACCGGCGGGTGAAGAACGACCAGATCGACGCCCGGCTGTTGGCTGACCTGCTGCGCATGGGTCGTCTGCCGGAGGCGTGGATCGCCCCCGGGTCGATTCGTCAGCAACGCGAACTCGTACGGTATCGACGGAAGCTGTCGCAGCTGCGGGCCGGGTTGAAGTCCCAGGTGCATGCAGTGTTGGGCAAGGAAGGACTGTTGCCGCCGCTCAACTATCTGTGGGGTCCCGGCGGTAAGACTTGGCTGGACGAGACCGCGATGGGTGACGCCTACGAAACGAGGGTCCGGTCGCTGCGACGCCTCATCAAGACGTATGACATCGAGATCACCAAGCTCGATGCCCGCATCGCTCAAGAGTTCAAAGGCCATCCCGGCTACGAAGCCATCCAAGTGATCCACGGGGTGGGTCCGGTGTTCGGTGCCATCTTCTGTGCCGAGCTCGGGGACGTCACAAGGTTCCACTCTGCCAAGCATGTGTGTTCGTGGGCCGGATTGACGCCTCGGCACCGTGAGTCGGACACCAAGATCCAGCGCGGGTCGATCACCAAACAAGGCCCGCCTCTCGTCAGATGGGCGGCGATCGAGGCCGACCCGGATTTCGAGGAAACGATCAAACGCACGGTGCAGCCCTGCTTCCTGCTCGACGGGAACGTGTGCGCCCTATTGGCCGACCAAAGACCACATCAACCTTTTTCTTCATGACCCCACAGTGTCGGATCCGGCTCGCGTGATCAACCAAGGTCACGGCAATAAGACGGCCCGGGCAGTCCAGATCTACGAGGGGGATTCGATCAACCGTGAGGCCCTGATCGACTTGCTCCTGCATCCCCGTGGACGGCGGTGATCGGCCGCGCCGACCTCGCAACCAACGGCTGCGATCGCTCATGGACGCAGGGTCTCGGCACAGGCCTCGGCTGACGACGTCACACGAGATATAGGATCCCTGCCAGCCACGACGGATAGCAGGAGGTCACACCGATGAAGTTGGTCACGTTCGAATCGGGAGGTGATCGCGGCATCGGGGCCCTGCTCGACGACGGCTCCGTCGTGCCATTCGCCTCCGATTCTTCGCTGCCGACGCTGATGGTGGACTTCGTGGCACTCGGTGACGACGGCCTCGCTGCGGCCGCCGCAGTGGTCGACTCGACGACACCCGTTCCGGCGAGCGACGTGCGGCTGCTTGCCCCGATTCGACCCCGCAACAACGTGATGGCAGTGGGACGCAACTATCACGAGCACGCCAAGGAGTTCTCCGACAGCGGGTTCGATGCGTCCGAGGTGAAGATGATCCCGGACCACCCGATCATCTTCACCAAGGCGACGTCATCGATCGTCGGCCCCGACGAGGCGATCGACACGTCGAACGATCCGCTCGGCACCACCGACTACGAGGGCGAGCTGGGGGTCGTCATCGGGCCCGGTGGGCAGAGGATCTCCCGCAGCGACGCCTTCGACCACGTCTACGGCTATGTGGTCATGAACGACGTGACGGCCCGTGATCTACAAAAGCAGCACGTGCAGTTCTTCATCGGCAAGAGCCCGGCGACCTATTGCCCCATGGGACCGGCGATCGTTACCAAGGACGAGATCGACGACATCACCCACGCGGTGCTGCGCACGATGGTGAACGGCGAACTCCGGCAGGAGTCGCCGATCTCGCAGCTCATCTTCGACATCCCTGCGCTCATCGAGGCGTTGTCGGTAGCGGTGCGGCTGGAGCCGGGCGATGTCATCGCCACGGGTACGCCGAGCGGCGTTGGGATCGGGTTCGAGCCACCCGTCTACCTGCAGCCAGGTGATGTCGTCGAGGTCTCGATCGACGGTCTGGGAACGCTGCGAAACCCGGTCGTGTGATCGTCGAAGTCATCGCCGTAGGCACCGAGTTACTGCTCGGTGAGATCGTCAACTCGAACGTCGCCGTCATTGGACGACGGCTGGCGGGCGAGGGCTTCGATGCGCACTACCAGGTCACGGTCGGCGACAACCTCGGCCGGCTCACCGAGGCGATCCGGACGGCGCTCGCACGGGCAGATGCCGTGGTGCTGACGGGTGGCATCGGGCCGACACAGGACGATCTCACTCGGGAAGCGATCTGCGAAGTGCTCGGGGTCGAGATGGCTCGCAACGAGGAGCATGCCGAGCACATCCGGCAGCGGCTCATCGCCGCACGAGGCAGCGTTGCAGAGTCGACGCTGCGCATGGCCGACTATCCGGCGGGCAGCGAGACGTTGCCCAACCGGGTGGGGGTCGCCCTCGGCGTCGCCGCCGAGCACGAGCATGGCCTCATCTTCGCACTGCCGGGAGTCCCGGCGGAGATGACCGTGATGCTCGACGAGCAGGTCATGCCCCGGCTGCGCGAGGCGTCCGGCGAGCCGGCGATCCTCAAGAACCGGATCATCCGCACCTGGGGCTACGGCGAGTCGCAGGTGTCCGAGATGCTCGACGATCTCTACGAGTCGACCAACCCGTCGGTGGCGTTTCTCATCGATGCCTCAGAGGTGCGCATCCGGGTGAGCGCCAAGGCCGAGTCGGAGGCGGCCGCCGACGAGATGATCGCCAAAGTGGAAGCGGTCGTCGTCGACCGGTTGGGCGATGCCGTCTTCGCCTACGACGACGATCGGGTCGAGACCATCGTGGTGCGGCAGCTTCGCGAACACGGCTGGATCGTGGCAACCGTCGAGACGTCGACACTCGGCGAGGTGGCAACGCGCCTCGCTGCCACACCGGGTGGCGGTGCGGTCTTCGCCGGCGGAATCGTCGTCCCGAGTGGATCACCACCAGACGACGTCGAGCACCGGGCCGTCGAGCTGCTCGACCGAACACCCATCGTGGCCGGCGTGATCCTCGCGGTGAGCGAGATCTCGGGCGAGATCGGACAAACTGGTACGGGCGCACGGCAGGTCGGCGTGGCCGTCCGCACCCCGCAAGGAACGACAACTCGAGTCATCGGACTCCTCGGAGACGACGCCCGCACCCGCCGCTTCAGCGTTCCGGGGGCGCTACATGCGCTGCGAATCGCACTCGGGGACACCCGCCCGACGCACCCCTGACTCGAACCGCGCGGCGCCGAGGGCAAGTTTGCGCAATTCGGCTCGCTCAGGACGACGATACGTTTTCGCGGCGCATGCCGGGTGGAATCCATCCTCCCAACTCCGCCACCGCAGGCGCCGCACGCTCGCCAGGAGCAGATCGATCTCCCAGGGTTTCACCGAGTGCAGCTGCGATCCACTCGTCGACCGCCGTCCAGTGGCGGTAGAGCCAGTTGGTGTGCTCCGAGTACCCGTTCGGGCGGTCGAGCAGCGAAGCGGGCCAGGCGTGGGCCCTGCTGCGCCGCCGCAGCGGGATCGCCCGCCACAGGTCCGCCATGCTGTATATGCCCTCCAGCCCGACGTGAGCGACGAAGACGACGGTGGCGTGGGGAGCGCCTTCCATCGCTGCCCTCACGGCACCTGGTTTGGGGGCCAGCGTGTGCCGCAGGCTGACTGCACGAAGCGCATACTCGTGACGGCCGCGCCGTTCCAGCGCCTGTATGTACGTCTCGCGACGCCGCGGGGTGTAGTTGCCCCCCTCGGGGAAGATCACCAACGATTCATCGTCGTCCAACGACGCCGCCAGATCACGGATGCTCCTGAGATCCAGATCGGGATCTCCGGGGTGGGAGGCGAGATAGTGAAATCCGATGCGTTCCCCCATGATGTCGAGGAAGGGATCCCACTGCAGCTTGGTGGCGCCCACCATGTGCAGACGGCGCCGGTGTTCACGGACGACGATCCGGGCGAGGAGCAGCGCATCGCCGGGTCCGGCGTGCCGGCTGAATACGAGTTGGGGGCCGGCCGAAACCGGCTCGTGGCTCATTTCGAACGTGAAACCGAGGAAGAACCGGATCGCCCTTGTTATCAACTCGAGCCACTGCCCCACCAGGACGGCGTGTGCTCGCGACCAGAACGGACGGTGCATGAACACGCCGAAGCCGCTACCAAGCCACGTGGTGAACGCAGCGAACAGGCCGAAGGCCTCGACGACACAGAAGGCGAGGCCGAGGCCGATGAACCTGCTGAAACGCCACCGCTTGCGATCGAACAGGAGATCCATGAGGGCAGCGACCACGTGGATGAGCGGTAAGAGCAGCGAGAACACCACCGCACCGACGAAGACGACCGGGGCGAGCACAAAGCGCCTCACCAGTCGTGGCGGCGGCTGCCGCATCGGAAAACTCCCCTCTGCCTCGCCTGTGTTGAATCTAGCCGGGCCCAGACCCCTGCACCGATCGCCCCGATCCCGTCCGCCGGTACGATTGCGTGATGTCTGATCGCACCATTGCATGGGTCCTCGGTGGCGGGGGCCTGCGCGGAGCCACCGAAGTCGGCATGGCCAAAGCCCTCCGCAAGGCGAACATCCAACCCGACCTCATCGTCGGCACATCGGTCGGTTCGGTCAACGGAGCGGTGCTGGCCGGGGCGCCGATAGCAGATTCGGTCGACCGGCTGGAGGAGATGTGGGACACCACCGTCGGCGCTGCGGTCTTCGGCGAGTCGATGTTGAACAGGATCCGCAACCTGTTCAACCATTGGACGCACCTTCATTCCAACGAGCCGCTGCGGCGTCTCCTCGACGATTGGGTTTCGTACCGCGAGATCGAGCAGGCGCACGTGCAGTTCCAATGTGTGGCGGCGTGCATCGAGACATCGTCCGAGCACTGGTTCACGTCTGGTCCAGTACAGGATGCGGTCTTGGCGTCGTGTGCCCTGCCCGGTGTCCTGCCGCCCGTCGAGGTCGACGGCCGGCATTACATCGATGGCGGAGTGGTCAACTCGATTCCGGTTTCACGGGCGCTGGAGCTGGGCGCCACCGAGATCTTCGTGCTCCACGTTGGGCATATCGACGACCCGCTCCAGGCTCCGCGTCACCCGTGGGACGTCGCCATGGTGTCGTTCGAGATCGCCCGCCGTCATCGCTTCCATCGCGACGTGCAGGTCGCCGACCCCGACGTCACTGTGCACGTGTTACCCACGGGTCGGCCTCCGGGGCGATTCAACGATCTCGCCAAGCTGCGGTACAACAACCGGAAGCTCGTGCGCGGCTACATCGACGCCGCCGAAGAAGCGAGCCTCGAGTACCTGGAGCGCTCTGTGGCCGGATGAACCCGCCCCGGGTTCGCTGGTTGGCAGCAGCATGCGAGTGTCGATCGCACGACGCGCGACGACCGCACGGTCCGGACCCCAGGGGAGGTGGCGGCTCTGGCGAATCGGTCGTGCAGAGGGTGCGGGGAATCTGTCGCAGTCGGGCCGTACGGTCGAGACACGCAGACAAAAGGAGTGATCGTGAAAGTTCTCGTCGCCAGTAGCTCGGCGCCGGGTCGCACGGATGACGACTTCTCGTGGACCGTCGACGGTGAGCTGGTGTGCATCGGGCTGCCGTGCTGCACGTGCCCCGGTTGTGGCTGTACGTGGTCGGTCGCCGGACTTGCCAGCAGCAAAGCGACCTCGATGTTCAAGGTCTTCAACCATCCAACGATGACCAAAGAGGAGTATCTGGTTGCGTTCCAAGACGGGCTGACGAGGCAAGGCTGGCTCGAGTCGGGTGACTCGGCTGCGGCAAAGGACATGGAGGTGTGGGCCGAAGAGCATCTTGCGGTCGCCGCATCGTACCCGGACGGGACCGATCTCCAGATCGTCGACGGTCGGGTAGCAGCACGGGCTGGATCCGGCCGAAGCGCCGGGTAGCGCTGGTGATCAGTCCGGGCTGACGGCCTGCACGTCGACCTCGTACCACATACCGTCGCGCGCCAGCCGGGCGACACCGAGCAACGTAGCGGCCGGCTTGTGGGTGGGCCACAGGCCGCCGACGACGCCGTGAAGGGCGCTGCGCCTGTCCTGGTCGAGATCCACGACGTAGTGGGTGAGCTTGGTCACCTGTGGTGGGCCGATCCCGGCTGCGTTGAGCTGCACCTGCACGTTGTGGAACGCCTGCTCGACCTGGGCTTCGAAGCCGCCCTCCACGAGCACGCCGTTGCCGTCACCGCCCCACTGGCCGGCGATGAACACCACACGGCCGGGTGGAGGGATCACCACATGGGTGTAGATCGACGACGGATCGAAGACACCATCAGGATTGATGTGCCGGAAGTCGGCCACTGATCACACCTCAGCGAAGACCGACAACGCAGACCGCTTCTGGTCGGCAGACAGCGGCAGCTCGATCACCTCGTTGGTCTTGGCCGAGAGATCGGCGGCGAGATAGACCTCCATCGTCAGGCGAGCCAGGTGGGGGTCGACCATGACCGGGGTGTCGTAGACGACCGCCTCGAGGAAATGGATGGTTTCTCGTTCCATCGGCCCTGCGTAGGTCTCGCCGACATACTCGCCGGGCATCGTCGAAAGCGGGAACTCGACGCCCTTGTCCATGGTGTTGACAACGATGTCGCGATGGGTGTCGTCGATGAAGATCGCCCCGTCGGTTCCGATGAACTCGATCCAGGTCGTTGCTGCATTGGGGTAGCCCGGCGGCAGCGACATGCCGGCGCCGATCGTCACCACCGTGCCGTCGTCCATCGTGATCAGCGTCATCTGCGTGTCCGGCAGCCCCACGGTGGCCTGGCGAACCCCGAAGGCGTTCTGCGAGTAAACGCGCACGGGTCGCCGCGGCTCGAGACACCAGAGGGCGAAGTCGATGTCGTGGGTCGCCTCCATGGCCGCCGGCGACAGCTTGATCCGATTGCCGATCTTGGCGCCGAGCGACCGACCGATGTGGCGGCTCACCAATACGTGGGTCGGGTCGCCCAGCTCACCGCTCTCCATCGCCCGCTTCACCATCGCCTGCTTCGGGTTGAACCGTTGCGAGTACGCGATGGAGAACTTGAGTCCCTTGCGCTCCGCGGTCTCGATGAGATCATCCGCCTCGTCGAGCGTGATCGAGATCGGCTTCTCCAAGAGCACGTGCTTGCCTGCCTCGAGCGCCGTCTTCGTCATCGGATAGTGCGTCGTCTCCGGTGTCGCCGACACCATGACGATGTCGATGGCGGGGTTGGCAACGAGCTTCTCCCAATCGTCGGTGGCCGACTCGGGCACCGCTATCTCGGTCATCTCCGCCAATCGTTCCGGGTTGATCTCTGCGATGTGGAGTTCTCGCACCAACGGGCTCTTCGAGCATGCCACGGCGCGAATGCCGCCGCACCACCCGGTGCCGATCACTCCGACGTTGACTTGCTGCACCATCAGCCGGCCCGCAGCGTCTCGGGATCGATCGGCAGCTTCAGCGGCTCGCCGCGCTTCGCCGAGTAGTCCATGGCCATGGTCAGGATCAGGTTGGAGTGTCCTTCGGCGGCTGTGGCGTGTGGCGTGGGGAAGCCCTTGGCGAGCCGGTTGAACCAGGTGAGTGTTTCCTCGCGCATCGGACCCCACAGCATTCCGTTCATGAGATCGCCTGGTGGGTAGCTGCCCAAGAAGTCGACGTAGCGGGCTGCGTCCGGCTCGAAACCGCGGCTGGTGTAGCCGGCCGGCTGCGGGTGCTCGGTGGCCATGATCACATCGCGATGGGTGTCCTCGATGTCGATGACGCCTTCGGTGCCGACGATGCCGATCTCCAGCCCGTACACCGCACCGGGCCACACCGTGGGCAGCGCCCAACTGATGTTCATCGAGAACAGCGTCCCGTCGTCCATGGTGAACAAGCCGAAGGTGGCGTCCTTGGTGCCCCACTCCCCGAGCACGGCGTCGACCGATCGGGCGTAGACCTCGACCGGCGTCTTCCCCTCCATCAGCCACATCGACATGTCGAGGCTGTGAGTGCCGGACACCACCATCGGGGTCAGGTTCTTGCGGTCCGTCGCCTTCGCCAGCGTTGCGTACACCACCATCCGGTTCATGAACGCCCGAGTGACCACCGACGTGACCTGTCCGATCTGACCCTGCTGGAGACGCTCTTTTACCGCGAGGAACCGGCGGCGGAACCGGTTGGTGTATCCGATCACCGCATCCACCTCGTTTTCCTCGATGGCCGCGAGCACTTGTGCGGACTCCACCGGATCTGTTGCCAGCGGCTTCTCGATGAACATGGGAAACCCATACCGCACCGCTTGCATGATCGGGTCGACGTGCATGTTCTCGTCGGTCGAGACGATGACCGCCGTGACCTCCGGCCGGGCCAGCAGCTCGGCGATGTCGGTGGTGACAAAGTCGGCCTCGGTGTCGTCGGCGAGTTGTTTCAACGTGGGCTCGTGCACGTCACACAGCCCGAGCCACGTGACGTGCGGATGCTCCCGAGCCAGCACGGCCCGTATCCGTCCAATGGTGCCGCACCCGATGACGGCCAGTCCGATACCCGACATGTTCTCTCCTACTATGCGAAACCAAGCAGCCGGGCTGCGTTGCCCCCTGCGATGAGATCGATCTGGTCTTGGCTCAGCCCCTCCACTCGACCGATGAGTCCGAGCGGGTCTTCCTCACCCATGTCGTAGGGGTAGTCGGTGCCGAGCAACACGTGGTCGGCACCGTATTTGTCGATGAGAAACTCGAGCTGATCTGGCTCGAACACCATCGTGTCGAAGAAGAATCTCCTCAGATAACTTCCCGGGGGGTTGGGCACGCCCTCCCGCACATCCTCCCGCGCCCGCCAGGCGTGGTCGATACGTCCCGCATACGTCGGGAGGTAGCCGCCACCGTGGACCACCACGATCTTGAGATTCGGATGTCGCTCCATCACGCCGTTGAAGATGAGGTGGGCGATGGCCAGCGTGGCCTCGAAAGCGTGACCCAGCAGGTTCACGAAGTTGTGGCTCTGCAGCCGCTCCTTGGCCGGGTGCCCGTTGGTGTGAACCACCACCACGGCGCCGAGCTTCTCCACCTCGGCCCAGAACGGATCGAGTCGCGAATCTGCAATCTCGCTGCCTTCCACATGGCTGTTGATCTCCAACCCACGGAAGCCGAGCTCACCGACGCAATAGCGAAGCTCGGCGACCGCAGCCTCGGTATCTTGGAGCGGCACGGTGCCGAGCGGGGCGAAGCGATGGGGGAACCGTGAGGTCTGCTCCGCCAACTCCTCGTTGATGAGCCGGGTGACCTTGGCCCCCACCTCGGGATCTGCCCAGTAGTAGTACTGGTACACCGACACGGCAACGGCCTGGATGTCGACGCCCATTGCATCCATGTCCTTGAGGCGCTCTTCGAGGGAATCCATCTTGGGCCGCAGATTGGCGAGCTGGCGCCGGTTGACCTCACGGGTGAGGTCGCTGCCGTACTGGAGACGCACCCGACCGATCCGCTCCTCTTCGATCTTCATCATCTCGGTGGCAGGCGCACATTCTCGATGACAGTGGATGTCGATGACGGGCCCGTCGCTGCGGTGGGCTCTCACGGCAGGTGCGCTCTCATGAAATGGGACTCCCGGCTCTGAACACCGGCTGTCTCCCCAGCCGGACGGAAAGATTGCATAATATACGATCCGGCCCAGCGGCCGGTGTGGCGGGCACGACGAACGAGGAGGGAATCGATGGCCACGGCAATTCGCCCGTGCGTGCCGCCTGATCGCAACCCGCGACCGCCGTCGTTCGTCATGCCACCGGGCAGCGTGGACACCCATGTGCACGTTTTCGAGGACCGCTATCCGCTGTCTGCGGCTCGGGGCTACGACCCACCCGAGTCGACGTTGGACCATCTTCGCCACCTTCACAAGACCTTGGGGGTGGAGCGCGTCGTGTTCACCCAGCCGTCCGTCTACGGGACGGACAACTCGGCGATCCTCGACGGGATGCAGGCTCTCAACGACGAGGTGCCGGATCGGGCTCGTGCCGTGGTGGCCTGCGACCTGGCCGTCACCGACGACCAGCTGGCCGAGTGGGACGGGCTCGGTGTGCGTGGCGTCCGGCTCAACACCGACAACCGGGGCGGTATGCCGCTCGACGTAGCCGAGATTCCGGAGCTGTGTGCGCGAATCGCCCCGTTCGGCTGGCATGTGGAGTTCCTCTTCCCCGGCCCGGACATCGTCGACCTGATGGCGGTGTTCGACACGGTGACGGTACCGGTCTCGATCGGTCATTTCGCATATCAACCGGCAGCAGCCGGCACCACGTCTGCCGGTTTCCAAGCGCTGCTCGAGCTGGTGCGGCGCGGCAACACCTGGGTCAAGATCTCCGGCGCCAACCGCGTCAGCGCCACGGATCTGCCTCCGTACGACGACGTGGCCCCGCTGGCACATGCGCTCATCGAGACGGCACCGGCCCGGGTCATGTGGGGGACCGACTGGCCGCATCCCAACAAGTACGAGGTCAATCCCAACGACGGCGATCTCGCCGATGCCCTCGCCGACTGGGTGCCCGACGAGATGATGCGCCGGCAGATCCTCGTCGACACGCCGGAGGACTTCTACCGGTTCTGACCTCGTGGGTGCGCTCCTTCGCACCTCATGAGCAGGAGGTCGGTGAGCCTCGCCGCAAAGGCTGTCCTACGGGTGGTGATATCTCGCTATGCAGCAGCGGTGTCGGCGACGGTGATCGTCGGGTCGACGACGATGTCGGAGGCGACAGATCTGCTCACCAGACATGCCGCGTCGGCCTTGTGGATGAGGCGTCTCGCTCGGTCCACCTTCGACGCGTCTGCGATCGTCACCTGTGGCCGCAGCGTCACGGTCTCGAAGGCATACATCCGGTCGTCGCCCCGTCGGAGGTGGCCGACGGCCCGGTCGTGGTAGTCGAGGACCTCGAGCCCGGAGGCGTCGGCTATCGCACGGAAGGTTGTCATGAGGCACGTGGCCAGCGCACCGACGAACATGTGCTCGGGACTCCACACCCCTTCAGGCCCGCCGAACTCCGGAGGCGATGCGACCTCGAGGTCGGGAAGCTTGTCCGCGGTGGCGCCGGCGATTCCCGTCTTCACGCCGGTATTGGTGAGCTCGACGATGTAGTCGTGCGACTCGATCACGATGTCCTCCTATTCGATCGGAAGCCCGGCACCGAACCAGCTCAGGATTCCGCCCTGCAGCTCGTACACCTCGGTGAAGCCGAGGTCGCGCATGATGACCATCGTCTGCGCCGACCGGTTGCCGGAGCGGCAGTAGACGAAATACGGCTGGTTCTTGTCGAGTGAATCGAGCTGATCGGCGAAATCGGCTCCGTAGAAATCGATGTTGGCGGCGCCGGCCAGGTGACCCTCTGCGAACTCCTCAGGGGTCCGCACATCGAGGACGGTCAAGCCGGCCGGGGGTTCGGCGAGCAGCTCTTGTGCCTCGGTGGCCGGGGTGAGCGCAATTGCTGCGGTTTCTCCGCCGCACGCCGGAAAGGCGACGGCTGCGGCCAGAGCTGCGGCAATCAGCCAGCTGCGGGGAACCCGGTCCATCATGCCAGCCCCAGCGCAGCCATGCCGCCACGCATGTTGGCGACCTTGGCGAAACCTGCTTGGACGAGGGCACCGGCAACCTGCTGGCTGCGCCGACCCGTCCGGCACACGACGAGCACCGCCTGATCGGGATCGAGCCGCTGCCATTCCGTGGCGATAGTGCTCAGCGCGATCTTCTCGGCATCGGGGAGCACCCCCTGCGCCCATTCGCGAGGCTCGCGGACGTCGAGTACGACGGCATCGTTGTCGTTGCGCCACGTTGTCCAGTGCTGCGCCGGGACCTGCTCAACGGCGCCTTGTGATCTCCACATGGTGCAATCATATACCCCCGGGGGTATATGCACAAGGACTACGCCAGACGGAGAAACAGCTTCTCGAGGCGCTCCGGGGTGTAACCGTTGTCGGCGGCCCGATCCGGATCGAGCGCACACTCGGCGAGGGCGGCGGCGAAATACTTGAAGCTCGCCTGCTCTAGTGCGTGGGTTGCCGCGGCGAACTGGGTGACCACGTCGGCGCACTCACGGTCGTCCTCGATCATCGCGTGAATCCCACGGACTTGGCCTTCCACCCTGCGGAGGCGCTTCAGGATCTCGTCACGCTTGTTTGCGTCGAATTCCATGTGACGATGATACCCCGTGGGGTATATCTTGCGTCGAGTGTGCTTACAGCCTCGATTACGCGGCGTGTAAGCACACTCGACGGAACCCGCCTCAGACAGGGCGCACGATCGGCGGCGCCGTCCACACCCCGTCGAGCTTGAAGCGGGCATAGGCCTCGAGACGGCGCACCTGAGCGCCGCTGCGCATGATGCGGCTACCCACCACCCCGTACGTGTCGCCTTGCTCGAGCCGGCGCAGGATCGAGCGCTCTAGTGGGGTCAGCGGTCCACCGTGGGTGGGAGCCTTCGCCATCTCGCCATCGAGGCGCTTCTGGGCGCACCACTCGATCAGCTCGATCGTCCGGGGGCGCTTGCGGAGCTTGACGGCGATTTCGCTCGTCGACATCCCCTCCCCGGACATACGCCGCACCGCGCGCTCGATCGGACGCAGGTCTTCGGTGGAAGGCACGTGTTCTCCTCAGATCGGATCACCACAGGATACAGATGCACCCCCAGGGGTTGCGCATATAGACCGGCGATCGAGGAGAATCGCCCGATCCCCAGCAGATCTGTCTCTCATGTGAGTCACGAGGTCTTCCATCGGGGAGAGTCCGAGCGGTCGGCCCGAGCGGTGCGAACGGGCAAACGCCTCTGGTGGAGCTGGTCTCGCTCCCGGTACGGTGGCACACATGGCCGACGCAGGACACAAGCACCGGTCGGCGCCGGTGCCGTCTCGGATGTCGGGAGGCGCGGGTCCCGGCTACCTCCGGCGGGCTCGTGCACACCTCGCCGAGCCCGAACCGGGCGTAGGCTTCGCTCCAGCGCACCCGCCCGCCGGACTGCAAGATGCGGCTACCGACCATCCCGTACGTACCAGAATGCTGCTGACGACGGTGGATCCTGGTTCGGGCGGTTTCTGCGGGCCAACGTGGGTGGATGACAACTTGCACATCCCACCGCGACCGGGGGTGGTGGGGCCGCTGTGGGGCAGCATCCACATCTACGACCACACGTACGACTATGAGCCTTTTCAATGTTCCCGAGGGTAAGGACCCGCATGGCTGTGAGAACGACCGATCTCCGTGATCTCGACAACGACGATTTCGACGCCATCGCAACGCACAGGGATCGTCCCAGCGTTTCGATCTTCCTGCCG
The DNA here is from genome assembly GCA_041608535.1 of Acidimicrobiia bacterium. Classification (GTDB taxonomy): domain Bacteria; phylum Actinomycetota; class Acidimicrobiia; order Spongiisociales; family UBA5794; genus JBFISM01. The sequence continues at coordinate 12,747 of JBFISM010000040.1, read as the reverse complement.
ACGCATCAGACCGGACGCGAGACCCAGCAGGATCCGATACGTCTCTCCAATCTCGTCCGTCGCGCCCACGATGGGCTGACATCGCTGGGTCTGCATCACGCCAGGTGGCTCGACGAGAGCCTGGACAGCTTCACCCACACCAGCGATTTCTGGCGTCGACAGGGTCCCGGCCTCGCCGTGTTCGCTTCTCCCGCCGCAGTGGCGGCATACCGGCTCACGGCTGCCCCGGAGGAACAGGTCTACGTGTCCGATCGCTTCCAGATTCGACCATTGCTCGCGTCGCTCCAATCCACAACGGCCGGGGTGCTCGCCCTCTCACTCGGTGACGTCAGGCTGTTTCGTTCGCATGGCGGCCGGCTGCACCGGGCCGAGTACGACGGTCCGGAATCGATGGAGGATGTCAACTGGTTCCTCGATCGTACGGATCAGCTCCAATCGCACCCAACGACCAGCGGCGGGATCGCCCAGGCGTTCCACGGTCATGACCCGTCGGGCTACGAGGATGCCGACCGGGATCGTTTCGTGCGGGCCGTTTCGGGATCACTCCCTGTCGATGAGACCGATGCGCTGGTGGTTGTCGCCACCGAGCGGGTCGCTGCGCACTTCCGCACGGTCCACGACGGTCCCATTGCGGCCGTGGTCGAAGGCAGCCCCCACGGCATCGATGTGCCGGCACTGGAGTCGTTGGTCGGTCCGGCACTGGAGAAGCTGGCGGCAACCCGCCGAGACCAGCGAGTCGAGGCGATGCGCAGTGCGCTCGGCACCGGTAGCGCGCTTACGGCGCTCGACCAGGTTCTGCAGGCTGCGATTGCGGGTCGCATCGCACGGTTGCTGGTCACCTCCGACGCACCACCGGTCTGGGGCGTGTACGACGTAGCCTCCTTGGAGATCGAGCAGCACGACGAGTACCAGCCTTGGGACGTCGATCTCATGGATGCTGCGATCCGGGAAGCTGCGGTCACGGGAGCCGATCTCGGCGTCGTCGATGAGCTGGTCGACGATGCCGTCATTGGGGCGCAGCTGCGGTACTGAGCCCGGACGCCTGCGGATTGTCGTAGTGACCAGCGGTGCATAACCTCAGCTCATGATCGAGCGACTTGATGAGCAGGTCGTTGGCTTCCTGCGTCGCTGGAGCATCCCGACGCTGCGCATATCGGTCGCGATCGTCTTCATCTGGTTTGGTGCGCTCAAGATCTTCGATGTCACCCCGGTGACGGATTTGGTGGGCAACACCGTCTATTGGGTCGACCCCGATTGGTTCGTCCCGACCCTCGGCGTGGTCGAAGTGGTCGTCGGGCTCGGGCTGCTGTTCCGGGTGTTGCTGCGCCCCGTGCTGGCGCTGTTCGCGTTGCAGATGCTCGGCACCTTTCTCGTCATGGTCGTTCTTCCCGAGGTGGCGTTTCGGGACGGCAACCCGCTGCTGCTGACCGTGGAAGGGGAGTTCGTGGTGAAGAACCTGGTGCTGCTGTCTGCGGGAATGGTGGTGGGGGCGACGGTCCGGCGCCGTGGGGAGTCGGCCTCGTCGACCGAGGACGTCGCGTCCAGTTTCACGCACTCCTGAAGCAGACAATCAGTCCGTCGACGGCAGCGGCGATCTGTGCACCAGGGTGCGCAGTGGTCGCCACGCTGCGGCGATGATGGCCATCCCCACCGCCGATGCCCAGAACGCCGATCGAGGTCCCGCCCCGTCGGCGAGGAAGCTTCCGGTGGGTGGTCCCAGCACCTGGGCGACCCGGATCACGGCTACCCACATGAGCACCGATACCCCCCGAAAGCGATCCGTGCCGACGAGAGCGGCGAACGATTGCGCCACCGGGACGAACAGACCGAATCCCATCCCCGCAACGAACAGCCCCACCAGCACACCCCACTCGCCGCTGCTGGCCGCCCCCACCGCCGTCCCGGCGGCCATCAGCAGGAATGCCAAAGTCATCGTGTTGGCGCCACCGATGGTCGCCCGGATCCGTGTGATCCTCGCGGCAACGACGATGATGCCGACCTGGAATCCGGCAACGATGAACCCGCGAGTGCGTACGGGCACGCCGAACTCCGCCTCGAGAAAGATCGGGGACACGGTGAGGCCCACACCATGCAGCACGAAGACGCCGGCCAGTGTCGCTGCCAGCAGACCGGCGAAGTCGAGCAACGTACCCGCAGCCCGCATCGATCGAAATGCATCGCCGAAATGGCGTGTCGGCGGAGCCACTGCGTCGTGTGGTGCGTCCGGCGGCATGCGTGTCACCCACAAGAACAGGGGGATACCGATCAGGAAGATGAGGAAGGGACGGAAGGTGCCTCCTGTGGCCAGCGTGCCCGAAGCGATCGGACCCAGGATGGCCATGGTCGTGATCCCGGTGATGTTGAGTCCCATTGCCCTGGTCCGCTCCTCGCCGGTGAAGATGTCGCCGATGAGGACGATCCCCACACCGAGGATGCCGGACGTTCCGATTCCCTGGAGGAAGCGGGCCCCGATCAGCCCCCAGTAGCTCCTGGCGAAGAAGCCGGCGAGTCCGAAGATGGTGAAGATCGCCAGACCGGCCAGCACCACCCGGCGCCGTCCCAATCGGTCTGCCAGATATCCGATGATGAGCGAGAAGACGATGCCCGGCACCGAAACCGCCGCCTGCACGAGACCGATCGCTCCCCGACTCACCCCGAACGCTTCGGCCAGATCGGGGAGGATCGGTGACGTCACCGCAAACCCGAGGTTGCCCATGGCGCCGGCTGCGATCGCAATGGCGAGCTTCTCGCGATCGCTCGTTGCCGTGCCCAACGGTCGCACGAGACTCCACCGGCGGTCGCGTGTCATCGGCAGAGAAGATCCCGCATCACACGTTCACAGCCCGAGATACGCGGTGCGCAGCCGTTCATCGGCGAGCAGCTCAGCCGAGGTGCCTTCGCCCACGATCCGCCCTTCCTCGAGCACATAGCCGCGGGAAGCGAGATCGAGCGCCTCGATGGCGTTCTGCTCGACGAGGAGTATGGAAAGACCATCCCGGTTGAGCCGGAGCAGGATGTCGAAGATGTCCTCAACGATGATGGGTGCCAGCCCGAGGCTGGGCTCGTCGAGAAGCAGCAGGGAGGGCTCGGACATCAGCGCGCGCGCAATCGCCAGCATCTGCTGTTCGCCACCTGACATGGAGCCGGCGAGCTGGCCGCGCCGCTCGGCCAGCCGGGGGAAGATGTCGAAGACGCGAGCGCGGTTGGTATCGCGGTTGGGGCGGGCTCGCCGGTTGTAGGCGCCGATGTCCAGGTTGTCGACGACGCTCATCTCCGGGAAGATCCGGCGACCCTCCGGCACCACTGCAATGCCGCGCTCGCTGATCAGCGTGGGCTTTGTCCCGGCCAGATCCGAGCCATCGAGGACGATGGTTCCCGACCACGGTGCTCGGATACCCGCAATCGCGTTGACGAGTGTCGTCTTCCCGGCGCCGTTGGGACCCAGGAGGGTCACGACCTCACCATCCGCCACCGCAACGGACACGTTGCGCAGCACCTGCGCTCTGCCATACCCGGCGTTGAGGGCGCGCACTTCGAGCATCAGGCGCCCTTTCCACCGAGGTAAGCCGCGATGACCGCTTCATCCGCCATCACAGTCTGCGGCTCGCCGTCGGCGATCAGCCGGCCCTGGTCGAGCACCACGATGCGATGCGAGAGACTCATCACGACCCGCATGACGTGTTCGACGATCACGATCGTCACGCCGCGCTCGTGGATCCTGCGGATCATCTCGACCGACGTGTCTATCTCCGACGGGTTGAGACCGGCCAGCACCTCGTCGAGCAGCAGCAGATCGGGCTGGGTGGCCAGCGCCCTCGCCAGTTCGAGGAATTTGAGCTGCTGCAGAGTCAGCTCGTCTACGGGGCTGTCGGCCACATCGGCGACGCCGGTGAACTCGAGCCACTCGGTGGCGGCCTCCCTGGCCGACGACAGCGAGTGCTTCTCATGCCCGAACATGTAGCTCACTGCCACGTTCTCGCGTGTCGTCATCGTCCCGAAGGGACGGGGGATCTGGAATGTGCGAGCGATCCCCGCAGCGGCGATCTCGTGGGCCTCGAGATCGAGGATGTTCTGTCCGGCGAACACGACGGCACCAGCGTCGGCCGGGTAGAAGCCGCTCAGGACGTTGATGAGCGTCGACTTGCCCGATCCGTTGGGCCCGACGAGCCCCAGGATCTCGCCACGATCGATCGACATGTCGACCTGATCGAGCGCACGGATGCCCCCAAACGACTTGCAGACGCCGGTGCACCCGAGAAGTGTCACGCGGTCACCTTCTCCGGCTCGGCATCGGCCTCGTCTGTCCGGCGGTTGCGACCGAACAGGGAGGTCCACAGCCGATCCGGGACGAGCGCCATCGCCAGCGTGGCCAGTGTCGCCCAGAGGAATTTCCACACGATAGAGGAGTCGTTCACGACGAGCAGCACGAGCATGGTTCCGGCGAACACGAGCAGCGTCGCCAGCGGGCGGTTGCGCAGGCGGACGTACACGCCTTCGCGCACGGCGAGCACGAGCACGATGAGCAACCCGCCGATGAACAGCTGGTTGAAGTCCTCGAACCCGGCGCTGTTGAAGCGATCGAGGATGGTGAAGATGATCACCGAGCCCACGACCGGGCCCATCCAGTGGCTGGTGCCTCCGAGCACGCTCATGAGGATCACGAACAGCGGCACCCTGATGTTGAACACGTCCTCCACGGTGACGAAACCGATCTGCAGAGCCCACACCCCGCCCATCAAGCCGCTGAAGAACGCATTCCCGGCGAGCGCCGCCATCTTGTAGCGGAACACGGGCACCCCCAGACCCTGCGCCACCTGCTCGTCGTCCCGGATCGAGAAAAGTCCCCAGCCGAGACGCGACTCGTAGACGAGATACGCCGTGAGAACCGTCGCCATCATGATCACCAGGGTCATTCGGTACATGGCCGGGCGGAACTCGCCGAGAAACTCCGGCAACGGAACGCTCGTCATGAAGGCACCGCGTCCACCATCGATCGCCGGGAAGATACGGGCGACCGAGCCGAGCACGAACGCCACCGCCAGCGTGGTGAGCGCAAAGATCTCTCCGCTCAGAGAGCGCAGCCGGAACACCACGAGCCCGAGCAACAGTCCCACGATGAGCGCAGCGATGCCGGCCAGCGGGAGCGCCGCGAGGAAAGCCCAGCCTTGCTTCCCTGCCAGCACGGCGGTGGTGTACACCCCGACCCCGAACCAGGCGCCCTGTCCGAACGAGAAGTAGCCCGAGTATCCGGTGAGCATGTTCCAGCTGGAGGACTGGGCGATCCAGAAGAAGGCAGAGAACATGAACGTGAGGTAGAACCCGGGGAAGTCGAGGCGGTCGGCGAGGTGCGGTACGGCCAGCAGCAGCGCAAACACCACAGCGAAGCCGACGAGCGCCCGGCGCTGCGTCATGCTGTGCGGCTCAAATCGTCGCCCTCCTGGTGAAGAGTCCTTGGGGCCGGAACAGCAGCGCGAGCACCATGATCGAGAACGTCACGAGCGTTGCGCTCAGCGGGCCCCACACGACGGTGGCGATCCCGGCAGCCACTCCGATGACGACCCCGGCGAGGAAATTGCCCACGGCGTTGCCCAGCCCACCGAGGATCACCACCGGAAAGACGATGCCGAACCAGCCCACGCCCATCGTCGGGGACAGCGACTGGAACGTGGCGATGAGCACCCCGGCGAGCGCCGAATATGCGCTGGCGAGTGCGGCGAGCAGCACCCCGACCCGCTGTGAGTCCACCCCGAACGCACGGGCGGTATCGGCGTCGTGCACGACGGCCCGCACCGCCTTGCCGAAGTAGGTGTGCGCCATGAGCGCCCGGGTCCCGATGGCGATCAGGCCTGCCGCAGCAAAGGCGATGACGAGCGGGGTCTGGAAGGCCACGTCTCCCACGATCACCGATGCCGAGGCGTACGGGTTGAGGCTCTGATCGAGCGTACGGAAATCGGCCGACCAGATGGTGCGGGCCAGGCTCTGCAAGATGATGAACAGACCGAAGGTGATGATGAGCGACTTGAACTCGTCGAGCTTGGCCGCCTCGAAGAAGATCTGGAGGGCACCACCGATCAGAAACCCAGCCGGCACGACGAGGAGCGCCGTCGCCAACGGATCCATGCCGGTTGACACCGTGAGCTGATAGGTGAAGTAGGCCCCGAAGAGGATGAACATGAAGTGGACGAGATTGATGATGTCGAGCGCACCCCAGCTCAGCGAGAGCCCGAGCGACATCAGCGCATAGAGACCACCGATGAGCGCTCCGGAGACGGTGGCTTGGATGAGGAGATTGGCGTCCACGACGAGGCGACGGTAGTGGTCGGTGCACGCCCGGCCCGTGCGCCGACCACTATCCGGTCGGTTACAGCTCCGGCTCGGCGCCGGGGAGCGCCTTGTCTGGCGGGTAGACCACGACCCACTCGCCATCCTGGATCTGCTTGATCACGGAGAGATCTCCGTAATAGTTCTGCTCGTCCGGGTTGAAGTCGATGGTTCCGATGATGGTGTCCACCGGGTTGTCCTTCAGCCAGTCGCAGATGGCGCGTTGGTCGAGACTGCCCGCACCTTCGACGCCGGCGACGAGCACCTGCCATGCCGTCCACGACACTGCGGCCTGCACGTCGAACTTGGTGTACGGGATGTCGGCGGCTGCAGCCTTCTCGGCAAACTCCTCGACGATGGCGGCCGCTTCCGGGTCGTCGGTGTACGGGGGGTGGCTCTCGAACACGGTCACCGACATCGCCCCGTTGGCGTTGGGTGCCCCCAGCAGCGGTCCCGGTGCCGGCCACTGGTAGAAGTGGCCGCGCGGCACGTAGCCGATGGCGTCGAGTGCGGTGAGCAAGTTGGGCCCATCGACGCCGAGCGCACCGACGTAGAGGAAGTCGGGATCGGCTTCGGCCACCTGGGCGGCAATGGGTCCCCAATCGCTGGTCGCGGTGGGGAAGCTCACCTCGAGCACCACTTCCCAGCCCCGCTTGCGTGCCTCGGAGATGGCACCACCGGCGTCGGAGTTGGGAGGTCCGTAGCCGATGAGCTGGGTGCCGGGGAACTCGTTGAGCACGAACCCGATTGTCTGTGGCGGGTTGCCCGACGCCTCGATGGCGTCGTACACGATGTTGGGATTGGAGATGTTGGTGTCGAGACCCACCGGCCAAGTGGGGAAGTGGCACTCGTAGGTGTACGCATAGGTGAGTGAGGCTGTGTGATGCGGGAACACGTAGCCCTCACGCTCGGCGACGGCCATCGCTGCGGTGATGGTGCCGGTGCCGTATGGACCCAGCACCAGGTCGACGTTCTCCTCGGTGATGAGCCGCTCGTAGATGGCTGCAGCCTGGTCGGGGACCGACTCGTCGTCGCGCACATCCCACACCACCTCGCGTCCCAGCAGCCCGCCGTTGGCGTTGAGCTGCTCGACGAACATGTCGCCGGCCACCTTGTGGATGGCTGCAGTCGGCGCCAGGAATCCGGTGAGGGCGAGCGATCCGCCGACGACGATGGGCTCGCCATCGGTGGGCTCGTCATCTCCGGGATCGTCGGCCTCGGCGGTCGTGGTGGCCTGGTCGGTGCCCGCATCCCCGCCGGTGTCATCGGTGGCGTCGTCGCCGTCGCCGCATGCGGCAGCGATGAGGGCCAGGATCAACCAGATGGCCAGGACGCGGAGGTAGCTCCGATTCTTCGTCATACCGCTCCTCCTCGAGTGGCCGGCGAACCACGACGCCGGCTGGCGCGATTGTCGCAGTGGTCGATCGGCGTTACAAACGATTGCAGGGCACCCGCAGCGGTGATTTCGACGAGGTGCTGTCAATCGATCACGGCCACCGCACGTACCTCGAGCACCAGGCGCGGGTCGGTGGCGAGGCGCACGACCTCGACGGTGGTGCTGGCGGGGCGATGATCGCCGAAGGCGCCGGAGAACACGCGGTTGATGGCGTCCTGGTTGCGATCCACGTCCTTGATGTACCGGGTCAGCTCGACGATGTCGTGCAGCGAACCGCCTGCTGCCTGCATGATCTCGCCCAGTGCGGCAACCGTGCGTTGCGCCTGCTGGGCGGCGTCTTCCGGGATGTCGTCGAACTCGGCGGGAACATGGGGATGGGAGTGATACACGGGGGCCGCGGTGACCCCAGCGAGGAAGAGGAGCGACCCGGAAGTGACCTTGATCGCCGGGGCATACGGCATGTTGAAGCGTGGATCGTTGTCTCGAGTGTGGATCACCTCGTATGCCATGTCGTGCTCCCGCTCGCTCGCTGCGACGATGTTACGGTCCGCACATCACGCCATCTGAGTCGAACCCAATGCACCGTCGTTCCGACCTCACGTCCGATCTCTTGATGACCAACGGGAAGATCTGGACGGGCTCCGGTCTGGTCGATGCGCTGGCGATATCCAACGGCATCGTCATCGCTACCGGTCATCACGCCGACGTCGCTTCCCGCCTCTCCACGAGCGCCCGTGTGCTGGATCTCGATGGAGGGCTGGCCATTCCGGGTCTCATCGATTCGCACATCCACTTCGTGCGGGCGGGGCTGACCTGGAACGATGTCGTACGCTGGGACGGTGTGGCCACCCTGGCGGAGGCCCTCGAGCGGCTGCGCACCAGGGCTGCGCAAACACCACCGGGCACCTGGCTGCGGGTGGTGGGTGGCTGGCACCCGGGGCAGTTCGCCGAAGGTCGTGGACCGTCGGTTGCGGAGCTCGACGACGTCGCCCCGGCGCATCCCGTCTACGTGCAACTCCTGTACGAGGAAGCCACGCTCAACCGCACCGGGATGGAGTTGCTCCCGGACACCGACCCACCGGGTGGCAGCATCGAGCGAGACAGCGACGGGTCTCCCACCGGTGTGATCCGTGGTCCCGGTGCCTTTGCTTTCGTGCTCTCGCAGATCCCGCCACCCACTCGGGAGGAGCAGCGCGTCGCAACGCAGGCGCTGGCGACGGAGCTCAACGCCAAAGGGATCACCGGGGTGCTCGATCCGGGTGGCTTCGGAGTGTCTCCGGAGACGTATCGGGCACTGTTCGATCTGTGGCGCAGGGGCGACCTGTCGGTACGGACCCGGCTGTACGTGGTGCCGGCGAACCGGGGGAGCGAGGTGGAGGACGCCCGGCAATGGGTCCGTTACGTCGAGCCGGGGTTTGGCGACGACATGCTGCGCTACACCGGCTACGGCGAGGTGCTGTCCTTCGGTTGCCACGACATGGAGGGTGTTCGCCCGTGGACGATGTCACCGGAGGCGAAGCGGGATCTGGCCGAGATCACCCGGCTGCTGGCACGAGCGGGGTGGCCGCTCCACATGCACGCCATCTTCGATGCCACGATCGCCGACATCCTCGACGTATGGGAGGCGGTCGACGGGGAGGTGGGTCTCGCCCGCACGGCGCTCGCCCACGTCGAGCCGATCGGCATGGGCAATCTGGAGCGCGTTGGGAGGCTGGGCACCGGTCTGGCCATCCAGGACAGGATGATCTGGCGGATGGCCGATTCGGCGTCGTTGTGGGGTGACGAGGTGGCCGCCGCTGCCCCACCGTTGCGGGACATCCTCGACCGGGGGATACCGCTCGGCGCCGGCACCGATGCCACGGTGGTTGCGGAGATCGATCCGTGGCGGTGCATCTGGTGGCTGGTGACCGGCGAGTCGATCGACGGCGCTCCCCCCCGAGCCGAGCGACACCGGCTCTCCATCACGGAGGCGTTGACTGCGTACACGGCGGGCAGCGCTTGGTTCTCGCTCGAGGAAGGGTTGCGGGGACGGCTAGCCCCGGGTATGGCCGCTGATGTCGCGGTGCTCACCCACGACGTGTTCGCCGAGGTCGACGACCTCGGCGAGGTCGCCGCCGACCTCACCTTGGTCGGTGGCTGCGTCGTGCATGCCGCAGGTGCCTTTGCCGGGTTCGATTGAGCGGCGGTTGGCCCGTCGTCAGCTCGTCTGTTCCACGATCACCGAGATCGGCGGTAGCGGGCGCAGGGTGAAGGTGAACTCTCGGCCTGCGCTCACTGGAATCGGGGCGATCACCGAGCCGGTGATGATCAGATCGCCACGACGCAACGTCTCACCCTGCGAGGCGAGGGTCGTCGCCACCGTGGCGACGATCTCGGGGTACTGCCCGGTCATCGCCTGGAGATCGTGTGTCGTGGAATGCGGCTCGCCGTCGGTGGCGATCGCCGCAACCAGACCCGAGATGTCCAGCGCGCGGCGTTGCATGTCGGCGTCACCCAGGATGACGTTCTGGTGAAAGATGTTGCCGGCAACGATGTCACTCACGGCATCGGGGCCGAGGGGGAGATCGATGTTGGCCAGCTCGATCGCCGGCGCGATCCCGGCTACCGCACGTGCGGCCTCGGCGGCCGGGGTCCCGGCGGTGACATCCGCCCCGAGCAGGACGGCGACCTCGAACTCGACGATGCCGCGCTCCCAGGAGGTGACGTCGACGCTGCTGCCGTTGGGGAGGGAGGTGGCGTCGGTGAGAAACCCGAGCAGCGGGGCGGTGATCTCCATCATGTCGAGCGATGCAGGAGCACCGAATCCCACCTTCCACCCGATGGGACGAGCGCCCGCTTCGAGCAGACGGCGGCGTGCGGCGAGCTGTCGCTTCAACCCGGCCCGCACCCTGGGGTCCTCCCACGGGCCGGCCGGTACTCGGCTCACTCGGCGACCTCGTAACCGGAGGCTTCGAGCGAGCCACACCCACTCCAGCCCCACACCAGCACGACATCCTCCTCGCCGGTGTTGTCGAAGCCGTGCCAGCGGCCCCGCGGCGTCCACACCACGTCGCCGGTCGTCGCCGGCTCGGTGCCGTCGTCGGTGTAGATGTGGCCCGACCCCTGGAGAACCACGAAGAACTCGTCGGCGTTGCGGTGGAGGTGCCGATCGTGCCGGGCTCCTGGTGGAAGGACCGTCCAGCCCAGCAGGAGGTCGTCGCTCCCCGCCGTCGCCGCGTCGATGAGGAACTGGACTCGCATGTCGATCCAGCCCTCGTCCTCACGGAGCCCTCCGACCATCGGAACATGCTCCAGGTTGGTGTGAAACCGATCCATCACTCTCCTCCCGACAGCAGCCGGTAGACGTCGAACACGGTGACGAAGTCCCGATGGTCGATACCGAGCCCGCGGCAGGCATTGAGCAGCTCGTTGGCGACGGCGCCCAGCGGCGCAGGCGAACCCTGGCGCCGGGCCACGTCGAGCGCCAGAACCATGTCCTTCTGCTGGAGCGTCACATCGGCCAGTGGTTTGTCGGGCATCTCCAAGATGAAGGGGCCGCGATAGCCCATCACCGGCGAAGCGACAACGCTCTTCAGCATGGCGTCGACGGCCACCGCCCGGTCGACACCACCTTTTTCGGCGAGAGCCACCGACTCGCAGAACGCCACCATCTCCACGATCAACGTGAGGTTGATCGCCACCTTCATCTGCACTGCAGTGCCACTCGGGCCGATGTAGCTCACCTTGGAACCGATATCGAGCAGCACGGCCTTCATGCGCTCGAAGGCCGCGTGATCTCCGCCGACCATGGTCGAAGCCGTGCCCTGTCGCACGGTCACCGGGCTGCCGGAGAGCGGAGCATCGAGCATCGTCAGTCCCCTGGCGGCGAACGTGTCGCTGACGCTCCGGCTCACGTCAGGGTCGATGGTGCTCATGTCGAGAAAGACGCCGTCGGAGGCGAGTCCGGAGATCACTCCGTCGTCGCCCAACGCGATGTCTTCGACCGCGGCGGCGTCGGTGACCATCGAGAAGACGGCAGCGGAGGCTGCGGCTACGTGTCGTGGCGAGTCGGCCCACGTCATCCCGGCCGCGATCAGCGCATCCCCTTTGGAGGCGGTGCGATTCCAACCAACGACGTCGTGACCGGCATCGAGGAGGCGGGGGACGATGACCTGGCCCATGTCCCCGAGACCAATCCATCCCAACCGCATCACTCCTCCTCGGCCGGCGCCACCCTCACGTCGCCATCGCTACCCGCTGCGGCTGTCATCGCGGGTCGACAGCTCGGTCCTATAAAATATAGGGTTGCCCGCGCAGACCTCGCTCAGCCGGGTGCGTCCAGGTTGTCGGTGGCGCTCGGGGGGTCCGGCCAATGGGATCGCATCGAGAGTGGAGAGACCGATGACCTACACCGAGATCGTCTTCGACAGGCGCAACGACGCCGCCTGGATCGGCATCAACCGGCCGGAAGTGAGGAATGCGTTTCGGGAGCAGACGCTCGACGAGATCGCCCATGCGCTCGATTCCACCCGTGAGGACCCGACGATCGTCGCTGCCGTGGTCTATGGCGTGGGCGGCCATTTCTCCGCCGGCGGCGACTTCCACGCCATGATGAAGCTCAACAAGGCCAACTCGTACATGTGGAACGATCGCATGCAGATGGTCGCCATGACGTGTCGCAACCTGCCGATCCCGGTCATCGCCATGGTCGAGGGCGCCTGTGTCGGCGGGGGGCACGAGCTGATGCTGTGGTGCGATCTCGTGGTCGCCGCCGAGGACTCCATCTTCGGGCAGACCGGTGCCCGTGTCGGCGCCTGTCCCACGGTGGGCGCCACCCAATACATCGGCAAGCTCATCGGGGAACGTCGCGCCAAGGAGATGATCTTCCTGTGCAAGCGGTACTCCGGGAAGGAAGCCGCCGAGATCGGGCTCGCCAACGAGTCCGTACCCGCCGACCGCCTCCTCGAACGGGTCGAGGAGATCGTCGCCCAGATCAAGGGCTACTCGTCGCAGACCATTCGCGCCACGAAGGTGTCGCTCAACTTCGACTC
>JBFISM010000039.1:0-26725 GCA_041608535.1 Acidimicrobiia bacterium | reverse complement strand
GAGCTGCGGGAGATCAAAGAGTTCCTCACCTCACCGGCCCGATTTCGCGCCATGGGCGCCAAGATCCCCAAGGGTGTGCTGTTGTTCGGCCCTCCCGGCACGGGCAAGACGCTGCTCGCGAGGGCGGTCGCCGGGGAAGCCGGTGTGCCGTTCTTCTCCATCTCCGGATCGGACTTCGTCGAGATGTTCGTCGGTGTCGGCGCCTCACGGGTGCGGGATCTGTTCGAGCAGGCCAAGGCGTCGGGGCCCGCCATCGTCTTCATCGACGAGATCGACGCGGTCGGTCGGCACCGCGGCGCCGGTCTCGGCGGGGGACACGATGAACGTGAGCAGACGCTGAACCAGCTGCTGGTCGAGCTGGATGGCTTCGACGTCAAGACGGGCATCATCGTCATCGCCGCCACCAACCGTCCCGACATCCTCGATCCGGCGCTGCTGCGACCCGGACGCTTCGACCGTCAGATCATCGTCACCCGACCCGACATCAAGGGTCGCGAAGCCATCCTCAACGTCCATGCCACCGGCAAGCCGCTGGCCGAGGGTGTCGACCTCACCGTGCTCGCCCGGCAGACTCCCGGCTTCACAGGCGCCGATCTCGCCAATCTCATCAACGAGGCGGCCCTGCTCGCGGCCCGGTTCAGCAAGGAAGAGATCGGGATGTCCGAGCTGGAGGAGGCGATCGACCGTGTCATCGCCGGACCGGAGCGCAAGTCCCGCATCATGACCGAGGAGGAGCGCAGGCTCACCGCATATCACGAGGGCGGTCACGCGCTCGTCGGATGGGCGCTGCCCAACGCCGATCCGGTGCACAAGGTCACGATCATCCCCCGGGGGCGGGCCGGTGGCTACACGATGTCGCTCCCCGAGACCGACCGCACCTATCAGCTGAAGAGTCAACTGATCGATCAGCTTGCGGGTCTCCTCGGCGGTCGTGCCGCAGAGGAGATCGTGTTCGGCGATGTCTCGACCGGGGCTCACAACGACATCGAGAAGGCGACGTCGAGCGCTCGAGCCATGGTCATGGAGTACGGCATGAGCGACAAGCTCGGTCCGATGCGGTACGGCCACTCGCAAGGTGAGGTGTTCCTCGGCCGCGACTACGCCAGACAGCAGGATTACTCGGAGGAGATCGCCTCGATCATCGACGAGGAGGTGCGGGGGCTGCTCTCGCAAGCGAACGACGAGGCGCGGGACATCCTCACCACGCACGTCGACGCACTGCACCGGCTAGCCGCCGAGCTGCTCGAGAGGGAGACGCTGGGTCGTGAGGAGATTGCCGAGCTGCTCCAGGACGTGCCGAAGTGGGAGCACGACGGCAGCGGCGAAGTGCGGCTGCGTGCCCCGGATCCGATCCCGCTCGGCGACGCACGGGTTGCCGTTTCCACGACGGACCCGGAGAGCAACTGATCGGTCCAGCCGTCGTGGGTGAGCCTCTTTCCTGGCGTGTCGGCGATCGCGTGCTCTCCACTGCGGATCACACGCTGGTGATGGGCATCCTCAACGTGACTCCAGACTCCTTCTCGGATGGCGGGCGGTATCCCACCGTGGCGGCGGCGATCGAGGCAGGTGTCGCCATGGTGGCCGCCGGCGCCGACATCGTTGATGTCGGTGGCGAATCAACCCGACCGGGGGCCCTTCCGGTCGACGCCGAGGAAGAGATCGAGCGGACGATGCCGGTGGTGGCCGGGCTGGCGGCACGCGATGTCGTGGTCTCCATCGACACGAGACACGCCGTCGTGGCCGAGACCGCGATCTCCAACGGCGCCGTCATCGTCAACGATGTCAGCGGTCTGGCCGATCCGGCGATGAGGGCGTTGTGCGCCGCCGCCGGTGTGGGTGTCGTCGTCATGCACATGCAGGGAACCCCGCAGACGATGCAAGACGATCCTCGCTATGACGACGTCGTGGACGAGGTGCGCCGCCACGTGCAGGCCACGGCGGAGGAGGCGATGGCGGCCGGGGTCGACCGGAGTGCGGTGTGCATCGATCCCGGCATCGGCTTTGGCAAGACGCACCAGCACAATCTCGAGTTGCTCGCCAACCTCGATCGATTCGTGGAAGGTGGATACCCGGTGCTCGTCGGGGCGTCCCGCAAGGGCTTTCTCGGCACCATCGCTGCAGCCGCCGGTCGGGTGGTCGACGCTCCCGAGCGTGATTTTGCGACTGCTGCAACGACGGCTCTCGCCATCGCCGCCGGCGTTGCCGTGATCCGGGCGCACAACGTGGCGGCAACGGTCCAAGCTGCCCGTACCGCCGACGCTATCGTGCGGGCCGCACGGCGCACCGAGAGCTGGAGTACGACGTGGCCGGGTTAGAGCCGAGGGGCTTCAAGTGGGTCATCGCCGGCCAGCTTGCCGTATCCGAACGCATCGGAGGGCATGGTTTCCAGCACCGCAGGGTGCGGCGGGAAGAGGAGATCGTCTGGCTACGTGCCCACGGGATCAACTGCGTGTTCTCGTTGCTCGACGGCAATCAGAATCAGGCTGCGTATGAAGCCGCCGGATTCTCCTACGAGAACCACCGGCTGCCGCCGGACATTGAGCCCGAGGAGCTGGAGGAGATCTTCTCAGCACTCCATCACGCGGTCAGCGATCAGAAGAAGTCGGTTCTCGTCCATCGGGACCTGGTCGATGACGCGGTTGTGGGTCTGCTCGGCGGCTATCTCGTCTACGCCGGGTTGATCCAGAATCCGATCATCGCAACGTCGATCATCCAGGAGATCACCGGCAAACCTCTCGGCCCGGAGGGGCGCCGGCTCATCCCCACGACGCGATGACGTCATGACCCGAGTCGCCCTTGCGCTCGGATCCAACGTCGGCGACCGAGTGGCTCATCTGGATGCCGCCAAGCGGGCAATCGCCCACCGGATCGGTCCCGTCGTTGCCGAGTCGGCCCTCTACGAGACGGCGCCGATCGGCGGGCCGGAGCAGGGTCCCTACCTGAACGCCGTGGTGGTGGTCGAAACGGACCTACCGCCGACTGCGGTCTTGGCCCGGGTTCTCGATATCGAACGGAGCCGGGGGCGGGAGCGTGGCGAGCGTTGGGCGCCGCGAACCCTCGATGTCGACATCGTGCTCCACGGCGAGGCCACGGTGAACGAACCGGGACTCACGGTGCCGCACCCTCGGCTCGCGGAGCGACGATTCGTCGTCGAGCCGCTCCTCGATGCTTGGCCGGAGGCGGCGTTGCCCGACGGCACCCGGGTTGCCGACCTCCTCCCAGCCGTGGCAGACCAGCAGGTCGTCGAGTACGCAGCGGAAGGTCGACCATCTGCCGACTCGGTGCAGCTGAGCGCATGGGAGTCCGTCGTGGTGTTCGTCACGGTGGGTCTGGTGGCGGCGGCGATGTGGTGGGTGCTCGGCCAGTTCTTGTGATCGGGGTCAGCGCCAGTCGGCGGCTATGTACTTCATCTCTGTGAACTCGCGTATGCCCTCGCGGCCGCCTTCGCGACCGATGCCGCTCTGCTTGACACCGCCGAACGGTGCCGCCGGATCGGAGAAGAGCCCGCGATTGAAGCCCACCATTCCGGTCTCCAGCCGCTCCGCCACTCGCATACCTCTGGCGAAGTCGGCCGTGTACAGATAGGAAGCCAGCCCGTATTCGGTGTCGTTGGCCAATGCCACGGCGTCGTCTTCGTCCTCGAAGGTGACGACTGGCGCCAGGGGCCCGAAGATCTCCTCGTCGAGGATCGGGTCGTTTCGGCCGACGCCGGTGAGCACGGTGGGCTCGAAGAAGAATCCGGGCCGGTTGGGTGCGTGACCACCGGTGGCGACCGAAGAGCCGGCCCCCGTCGAGACTCCGACGAACTCGACCATGTCCTCCTGGGCGCTCCTGTTGATGAGCGGACCCAGCTCGACGCCCGGCTCCAGCCCCGGTCCCGTCTTCGTCGCCTCCATGGCCGCGGCGAAGATCTTGGAGAATTCGTCGACCACCGCCTCGTGCACGATCATCCGGTTCGCTGCGATGCACGACTGACCGCCGTTTCGCATCTTGGCCACCATGGCGCCGTCGACCGCGGCTTCGACATCGGCATCCTCGAAGACGAGGAACGGTGCGTTGCCGCCGAGCTCCATCGACGGGTTGACCACCGTCTCGGCGGCGACGCCGAGCAACGTGCGCCCCACCGCCGTAGATCCGGTGAAAGAGAGCGCTCGTACCCGCGGATCGTTGAGCACCGCTTTCGCCAGCTCTCCGGAGCGGCGCGAAGGGATGACGTTCACCACTCCGTTGGGGACACCGGCCTGTTCGAGAATGTGAGCGATCGCAAGTGCCGTTAGCGGCGTGTCCGACGCCGGTTTCAGCAGCACTGTGCAGCCGGCAGCGAGAGCCGGACCGATCTTGCGCGTCGCCATGGCAGCTGGGAAGTTCCACGGCGTGATGAGCAGGGATACGCCAACCGGCTGCTCGATCGAGATGATCTGTTTGTCTCCGGCGGGAGCCTGCAGGATCGATCCATAGATACGCGCCGCCTCTTCGGAGTACCAACGGAAGAACTCGGCTGCGTAGGCGGCTTCGCCTGCGGCTTCGGGAAGCGCCTTGCCCATCTCCAGCACGATGAGCTCGGCGATTTCGTCCTTGCGTGAGCTCATGATCTCGAACGCACGTCGCAAGATCTCGCCTCGCTGCCGGGGCGGGCGACTGGCCCAGTCGTCGGAGGCGGTCTCGGCGGCGGTCACTGCATCCAGGGCGTCTCGGACCGATGCGCTGTCCACCACTGCAATGGGCTGCCCGCTGGCTGGATCGAGTACATCGAACTTCTCGCCGTCGGAGCTGTCGGTCCACGCTCCATCGATGTACAGCTTGGTGCGACCCGCCCCGATGATCTCGTCTGTGAGGCTCACGTTGCCCTCCGCGTCTCTCGTCCCGATCCAGCGCAGCGTACCGGGAGCCTTCGGCCGATGAGACGTCGCCTAGGATCGCCCCAGCCGGGTACGGGGAGACAGATGCCAGAGGTCCACGTCGTCGATCATCCCTTGGTGCAGCACAAGCTGACGCTGATGAGGCGCGTGCAGACGAGCACCGCGGACTTCCGTCGCCTGCTCCGTGAGATCAGCGCCCTGATGGGGTACGAGGTGACGCGTGACCTTCCTGTCGAGTACGTAGAGATCGAGACCCCGCTGGAGAGGATGCGGGCTCCGGTCATCGAGGGGAAGAAGGCTGTGATCATCTCGATCTTGCGCGCCGGGGGCGGGATCCTGGAGGGCATCCTCGACGTCATTCCGTCTGCCCGGGTTGGTCACATCGGGCTCTACCGCGATCACGACACACTCGAGGCCATCGAGTACTACTTCAAGGTCCCGGAGAACATGACGGATCGCATCGTGATCGCCGTCGATCCGATGCTCGCCACCGGTCACTCGAGTGTTGCCGCGCTGGACCGCATCGTCGATCTCGGGCCGAGGGAGACTCGCTTCGTCTGTCTCGTGGCGGCGCCCGAGGGCATCGCTCATCTCCACGAGCATCATCCCGATGTGTCCATCTGGACCGCCGCCGTCGACCGGGAGCTCAACGAGCTCGGATACATCCTGCCGGGTCTCGGCGATGCCGGCGACCGCATCTTCGGGACCAAGTAGCCGTACATCCGCAGGATGGGCCGGTCATGCACTCAGCCCACCGCAGCGGCGACCAACGGTAAGACCCGATACGGCAGTCGTTTGGAGAGACCGATGGCTGTGGACGTGCGGTCGACCTCGGGAATTTGCAGGATCTGCTCGAGCACCTGCATCAGATGCTCGTTGGAGCGAGCGGCGACCCGGAGAAACAAGTCGCCCTGACCGGCCACCGCGTAGATCTCGAGCACTTCGGGGATCGCGGTGAGTGGCTCGACCACGTCACTGATTCGCCCCTGCACGACTTCCACGGTGCAGAACGCAACGACGTCGTAGCCGAGGGCCGCGAGATCGATTTCCGGCCCAAATCCGGTGATCACGCCGGCAGCGAGCAGCTTGTCGAGCCGAGATTGCACCGTGGCTCGGGCAACCCCGAGCAGGCGTGACATCCCGAGGATCCCAAGTCTCGGCTCGGCCGCGAGCAGCTCGATGAGCCGGCGATCGAGGTCGTCGATCCGGTAGTCACTTGTTTCAGCCACATCGCCTCGCACGGTCTGCTGCTAGGCAGATTGTATAGCTTTCTCGAGACATATTGCTCATGTATTGACAAGCAGCCATGATATCTGTCACATCGAGGCGAGATCAGGGGATTCCATGACCGATTTGATGCCCATCGTCGGATACGACGCCATCGAGTTCTACGTCGGAAACGCCAGGCAGGCGGCGCACTACTACCGGACCGCCTTCGGGTTCGACGTCGTCGCCTACAGCGGTCCCGAGTACGGGGTGCGCGATCGCTGCTCGTACGTTCTGGAGCAGAACGACATCCGTTTCGTCTTCACGGCCGGGCTGGGGCCCGAGTCGCCGATCGTGCAGCACGCCGCACTGCACGGTGACGGAGTGCGCGACGTGGCCTTCTCCGTGCTCGACGTCGAGGATGCATTCCGGCTGGCGCTGAAGCGCGGCGCCGAGCCTCACCAGGCACCGGAAGTGGTCGAGGATGAGCACGGCAAGTTGCTACGGGCATCGATCAAGGCATATGGCGACACGATCCATTCTTTCGTCGATCGGTCCAACTACTCGGGGGTCTATGCGCCGGGGTACCGTGCTACCCGGCACTGGCCGGACGCCGAACCCGTGGGTCTCCAGCTCGTCGACCACGTCGTATGCAACGTACGGCTCGGCGAGATGGATCGCTGGGCCAAGTTCTATGCCGACATCATGGGCTTCACCCAGCTCCATCACTTCAACGACGAGCAGATCTCCACGGAGTACACGGCGCTGATGTCGAAGGTGCTGTGGGATGGCAGCGGAAGGATCAAGCTGCCGATCAACGAGCCGGCCGAGGGCCGCAAGAAGAGCCAGATCGAGGAGTACCTCGACTTCTACCGCGATGCGGGGGTTCAGCACATGGCGCTCGCCACCGATGACATCGTCTCCACCGTGCAGAAGATGCGGGCGAATGGTGTGCGGTTCCTGTCGACTCCCGGGAGTTACTACGAGGACCTGAAGAAGCGCCTGGACTGGTCGACGATCGACGCCGATCTCGACCAGCTCGCCGAGTTGGGGATCCTGGCCGACCAGGACGACGAGGGGTATCTGCTCCAGATCTTCACCAAGTCGGTCCAGGATCGTCCGACCGTCTTCTACGAGATCATCGAACGCCACGGCTCGCAAGGTTTCGGTGTCGGCAACTTCCAAGCGCTCTTCGAGGCCATCGAACGCGATCAAGCAGAACGCGGCAACCTCTGAGTTGGTGAACCTAAGGCTGTGGAGCGCGGAAAGCGCGCGCGACAGCCGAAAGAATGAGAGCTCGATCGCTTCGGCTACGGACTTTCGGCTGTATATCGCGGAAAACGCGCGCGGCAGCCTAAGGTTCGTGATCGGTACCGGTACCTGAGCGAAGGACTGAAGCCGTGGATATCTGTGTGTTGGGGCCGGGGCGGGCCGGGTTGGCGATTGCGATCGCTGCCGCCGCCGCCGGACATCGCATCGTGGGTCTGGTGGGGCGAGATTTCGATCACCTGGAACGGGCGTTGCAGGTGGCGGAGTGGGATCCTGAGGCGCCGCGGCTTGGCATCGCCGACGCGATCCCGCCGTGTGACCTGCTGGTCATCGCGGTCCGGGACGATGAGATCGCGGGTGTCGCCGAGGAGCTGGCCGGCGGGGATCCGGCTCTGCGCAATGTCGTGCACCTCTCGGGTCTGCGCAGCGTGAACGTGCTAGACCCGCTGGCGCCGCACGGAGCGACGATCGGCTCGTTCCACCCGCTGCAGACCCTTCCTACACCGAAGATCGGATCCGCCCGTCTCGCCGGAGCATGGGCCGGGATCACTGCACCAAGTGAGCTGGCGGGACTCCTCGGCTCCTTCGCAGAATCGCTCGGGATGCGACCCTTTGTGATCAACGACTCTGACAAGGCCGTCTATCACGCCGCAGCGGCGGCCGCAGCCAACTTCCCGCTGGCGGCGCTCACCATGGCAGCGGATCTGTTCGCTGCCGCCGGTGTCCCCTTCGCAGCTGCGCACCCGCTCGTTGCCGCTGTCATCGCCAATGCATTCGAGCTGGGACCACGGGCCGCGCTCACCGGGCCCGTGGCTCGCGGCGATGTAGCGACCGTTCGCTCCCAGCTCCAGGCCGTCGCCGCCGCAGACAGCGATTGGCTGCCCGCCTTTGCGTCCTTCGTCGCCGAGCTTGCCAGGCTCACCGGACGGGGACCGCAATTCTCCAGCGTCGCCGACGACCTCGGTGACATCTCATGACCGAGTTGGTCACGAGCTTTGCTGCGGTGCGCACCGCCACTGCCCACCGGGGCACCGTAGGCCTCGTTCCGACGATGGGATACCTCCACGAAGGCCACCTGTCGCTGATGACACGGGCGCGCCGCGACGTGGACATCGTCGTGTCGAGCGTCTTCGTCAATCCGCTCCAGTTCAACGAGGCAAGCGATCTCGAGGTCTATCCCCGCAATCTCGACCGCGACGTGGCCCTCGCCGCCGAGGCCGGTGTCGACATCGTGTTCGCTCCGCCGCTCGAGGAGATGTATGCGCAAGAACCTGTCACCCGGGTGGTCGTGTCGGCCCTCACCGAGACGATGGAAGGGCTCCACCGGCCGGGACACTTCGAGGGCGTGGCAACGGTCGTCGCCAAACTGTTTGCCGGCATCCAACCGGACTCTGCCTACTTCGGCCGCAAGGACGGCCAGCAGCTCGCCGTGGTGCGCCGGCTGGCGGCAGATCTGTCGTTTCCAGTGACCGTGGTCGGTTGCCCGATCGTGCGGGAGAGCTCCGGACTGGCGTTGTCCTCGCGTAATCACCGGCTCGATGAGCAGGATCGGCAACGTGCGCTCGCCCTCTCTCAGGGTCTGATGGCGGCTGCCGACGACATCGAGGCCGGCGTGCTCGACGCGGCGCCGCTCCTGAAGACGGCTTTGGCTCCTGCGGAACGCATGGACGGCGTCGAACCGGAGTATGCGGTGCTGGCTTCCCAGCAATCGATGCAGTCGGTCGAGCGCATCGTCGAGCCGGTCGTGCTCGCAGTGGCGGCGTGGGTGGGTGATGTCCGGCTGATCGACAACATCCACGTCGATATGGTGGACGGCCACCTGGTTGTCGATCGCGGGGTGAAACTCGCCCGCCCCAGCATTCTGTTTGCCCACCGAGGAGGCGCCTGATGCTGCTGGTGATCGACGTCGGGAACACGCAGACCGTTCTGGGTCTGTACGAGGGCCGGCGACTGGCGGGGAACTGGCGGCTCACCACCCGCCGGGACCGCACCCTCGACGAGGCACGGCTGTGGCTCACGGGACTACTCGATCTCGACGGCTTCGACCCACGCCAGGTGACGGGCATGGCCGTGTCGAGCGTGGTGCCTGCCTTGACTGCGACGTTGCGGGAGGCGGCGGAGCGCTTCGTGGGCGACCGAGTCCTCGTCATCGAACCCGGTGTCAAGACCGGTATGCCCATTCTGATCGACAACCCCCGTGAGGTCGGTGCCGATCGTGTCGTCAACTCGGTGGCGGCTCGGGACAAGTACGGCACGCCGGTGATCGTCGTCGACTTCGGCACGTCCACCAACTTCGACGTCGTCGGGCACGACGGCGAGTACCTCGGCGGTGCGATCAGCCCCGGTCTCGCCATCTCGACCGATGCCCTCGTTGCCGGGACCGCAGCATTGCGCAACGTGGAGTTCGTTCCCCCGCGGAGCCCCATCGGCAAGGGCACCGTCGAGGCCATCCAGTCGGGCGCGTTGTACGGTCACGCCGGGCTCGTTGACGGCATCATCGAACGCATCGCCGCCCAACTCGATGGCGAAGTGATGCGCATCGCCACGGGCGGCCTGGCCTCTACCATCGTCCCGCATTGTTCGAGCGTCGAGACCATCGACGAGTACCTCACGCTCGACGGTTTACGGATCATCTACGAGCTGAACGCCGAGGGGTGAGGATGAGCGACGAGGCCGGCGCCGGCGGCGAGTTGCCCAGCGACGATGCGAACCTCGCAGCGCATCCGCTGACAGCGATCCGGCTCGAGAAGCACCTGGCGCACGAAGCCTCCGGAGGCTATCCCTATCGGTACGAGCGCTCCCACCGCGCTGCCGACCTCCACGAAGCCTATCCGGACCTGACGCCTGGCTCGTCGACCGGAGACATCGTGTCGGTTGCCGGGCGCATCCGGGCGATGCGGCGGATGGGCAAGCTCACCTTTGCGGTCCTGCAGGACGGGTCGGGCACGATCCAGCTCTTTGTCAACCAACGAGTGCTCGGTGATGGGGGCTTCGCCCGGTTCGATGACCTCGACATCGGCGACATCGTCGGCGCCTCCGGCGAGATCGTCACCTCCAAGCAGGGCGAGCTGAGCGTCCTGGTCGACTCGTTCGAACTCTTGGCGAAGAGCCTCCGCCCCCTCCCCGACAAGTGGCATGGCCTGCAAGATCTCGAATCACGCAGCCGGCGCCGTTACGTCGACCTCATCGTCAACGAGGAAGCGCGTCAGGTCGCTCTGACCCGAGCCAGGGTGGTTTCCCAGCTGCGGCGTGAATTCGAAGATCGCGGTTACGTCGAAGTGGAGACGCCGGTGTTGCTCAATCAGGCGACGGGTGCACTGGCTCGCCCCTTCGAGACTCACCACAACGCGCTCGATCTCGACATGTCGCTGCGTATCGCCACCGAGCTGTACCTCAAGCGGCTCGTGGTGGGCGGGATCGAGAAGGTCTTCGAGATCGGGAGGATCTTCCGCAATGAAGGGATCGATGCCACGCACAACCCGGAGTTCACGATGCTCGAGTCGTACGAGGCGTACGCCGACTATGGCGACATTGCCACCATGGTGGAGGAGATATTCGCCGCAGTCGCTGGGAGCGCCCACGGTTCGACCGCCTTCACGTACCAGGGTCGCCCCATCGATCTGGCGCCGCCATACCGCCGAATGCGGATGACGGAAGCGGTTGCGGAGGTGCTCGGTGGTGCGATCTCGTTCACCGACGATCTCGACGAGGTGCGGGCACTGGCGAAGAGCCACGGCATCGATCCGGCACCGTACTGGCGACACGGCAAGATCATCGAAGCGCTGTTCGATGCCCTGGTTGCAGACGAGATCTGGGAACCCACCTTTGTCATGGACCACCCCAAAGAGGTCTCGCCGCTCGCCAGGCAGCACCGCACCGAGCCTGAGTTGACCGAACGGTGGGAACTGTTCATCGCCGGAAGCGAGTACGCCAACGCCTTCTCAGAGCTGAACGATCCCATCGACCAGCGCCGCCGCTTCGAATCGCAGGCGGCTGCCCGCGTCGCCGGCGATGTCGAGGCTCATCCCATCGACGTGGACTACATCCGTGCCCTCGAGTACGGCTTGCCTCCCACCGGCGGTCTCGGCATCGGTGTCGACCGCCTCGTCATGCTCCTCACCGACCGCCACCACATCCGCGAGGTCATCCTCTTCCCCACCCTCCGCCCCGAGTAGCAGTTCACCGGCCGTCGCAGCATCCACACTCAGCACCCTGCTGACGCACATCATGCGAATCACTATGAAGCCGTGGCTCCCGGAGCGAACGCGTCAGCGACCAAGGTGGTATGGGCGCCGCTTTCGCTCGGGCCCTGCGGGCCCGGCGATTGTTCCGCCTGGAGGTTCGGCGGTAGCTCCGGGAGCTGATCCGCCGGGTTACCGGTTAGTGGTGGTGCGATGCGGATCTCAGCGACCAAGGTGGTATGGGCGCCGCTTTCGCTCGGGCCCTGCGGGCCCGGCGATTGTTCCGCCTGGAGGTTCGGCGGTAGCTCCGGGAGCTGATCCGCCGGGTTACTCGTTAGTGGTGGTGCGATGCGGATCTCAGCGACCAAGGTGGTACGGGCGCCGCTTTCGCTCGGGCGCTGCGGGCCCGGCGATTGTCCCGCCTTGATGTTCGGCGGTAGCCCCGGGAGCTGATCCGCCGGGTTACCCGGCAGTGGTCGTGCAATGCGGATCCCAGCGACCGAAGGAGGATCCAGACGCTCAACCCACTTCTACATCCCAGAGATGGTGGGTGGGGTCGTGAATGAAGTAGCGGGCGAGGGATTCGACGGTGAAGCTGGCGCCGTCGCCGCGATAGCCGGGTCGTAGCCACTGGTCGCCGCTCACCGCATCGAACTTGTCCGCCAGGATCTCAGCTGCGTGTGCCAGCTCCATCCTGACGTCTGCCGGGTCGCACAGGTCGTAGCGTTTCTCCCTGGCGGTGATGTTCTGATCCCAGTCGGGAAAGTGCGGACCATCGGCGTGCAGCATGAGGTCGAGCCGTTCGGCATACAACATGCACAGATCGCGTACGTGGCAGGCGTACTCGAGCGGTGACCATTTGTCGGGGCGAGGTCGCTCCCGGATCTCCTCACCACGAGCCAGGATCTCGTCCCACTTGCGGGCGTTCCCACGCAGCATGTCGCCCACGGACTCCCTGGCGAAGGACTGAGCATCGAACCTGCACTCGGGGCACCCTTGCTGCAACACCCAGGTCCAATCCTTGTTGTCGGGGGGTATCGCAGGAAGTTCTGCCATCGCAGCACCATACCCGCCGGCACCGTTTGAGGCGGGCCCGATCACTGCCGATCACCCATGGACACCTCGTGCACCGCCGAGCGGAGCCGGCCCGAGCCGTCGTCGACCGTTGCGATGACCTCGACGGTCGCACCGGCGGGGATATCGGTGTTGTTCCAGTACACGCGATAGGGCGGGGCGTCGTCGGTGCCCACGACGAGCGGATCCGCGCCGTCGACGCTCACGGCGAAGGTCACTTCCGCATACCGGTCGTCGGCAAGCTCCGCTTCCAGCCGGTAACGGAACGTCGGGATCTCGGCGCCGGTCGGACGCGTGAGGGCGATCTGCGGAGCCTCCTCGATGAAGCCGAGCGGTGTTTCTGCCGTGAGGACCACTGCGCTCAGCGGTGGCACCTCCACGAGAAGCTCCCCGGCGGCGTCGCTGGTGACGGTCGCCGTGGTCGGCGTGCGCAGCTCGGTGAAAGATGTCATGGGCGAGAGCACCTCGATGCGGGCCGGAACCGACAGCGTCGAGTTGTTGGCGATCACCAGGTACTCCACTCGCTTCTCCCGATCGATCCGGGAAAAGGCGAACAGCGGCCCATCCGTCTCGTGGATGATCTGGGCACCGGTGATGAACGCCGGGTGGTCCAGCCGGAAGCGTGCGAGGTCGCCGATCCAGGTGTACAGCGGATGCTGCTGGTCGAAATTGTCGTCGGCCGGTGTTGCGTCGCTTCCGATGTTGTCGTCATCGACGTACTCCGGCGTCACCGACGGAAACATCGACTGCCTCGCCAGCTGGTCGCCGCCGTCGCCGACGAAACCCTGCTCGTCGCCGTAATACACCACCGGCACACCGCGGGTCAGGAAGAGCAGATCGAAGCCGAGGCGCATCCTCGCCAGCAACGCCGTGTCGTCGGCGGCGGGGTTCGCCTGGTCAACCGCCCTCCCCATCCGACCCATGTCGTGGTTGCCGAAGAACTTCACCTGCATCGAGGCGTTGTTGTCGTCGTCGGTGAACCAGTCGTCCTTGTCGAACGCCTCGGCCAGACGCTCGCCGGACTGCCCGTCGGCGACATACCGTTCCAGCGCCGCGGCGACGATGAAGTCGAGTGTCGCGGGAACACCGGCATTGGTGAAGCTCGAGTGCAGGATGGGGTCCTCGTCGAACACCTCGCCGAAGAAGAAGAATCCACCGCGACCCGCCGCTGCGGCGGCGGCGCTGATAGCCGGAGCGAACCGCTCCCAGAAGGCGAGATCGACGTGCTTCATCGTGTCGATGCGGAACCCGTCGATGCCGTATCGCTCGATGATCCCCGAGTAGAGCTCGATCATCCCATCGACGACCGCCGGGTGTTCGGTGAAGAGATCGTCGAGACCGAAGAAGTCGCCGAAGAGCGAGCTCTCGCCCTGGAAGGTGGAGTCGCCGCGGTTGTGGTAGAGCGTGACGTCGTTGAGCCAGTCGGGAGACTTCATGGTCGCATCTCCGGGGTCGGCGAACACCGGCACGTATGGAAACGAGATCTCCGGGTCGAGGTCGGGGAACTCTGGTGACCCCGCCACCGCAGTCGGATCGAACGGCGCCCCACCGGCGGTGAGATAGGGCTTCGCCTGCTGGGAGAAGTACACGTACGAGCCACCGGCGTAGCGGATGACGTCTCCGGTGTGGTTGATGACGATGTCGAAGTACACGTGCATGTCGAGGGCGTGAGCGGCGTCGATGAAGGCGAACATCTCCTCCTCGGTGCCGAGATGCGGATCCACCGTGTCCCAGTCGATCTGCCAGTAGCCGTGGTACGACGAGGACGAGCCCTCGATCGTGCCGTCGCCCTGGACGTAGTTGTTGCGGAACGGCGGTGTGATCCAGATGGCGGTGATCCCGAGGTCGGCGAGGTAGGGGAGTCGTGTGGTGAGCCCGGCGAGGTCGCCACCGTGATGGAACCCGCGGTCCTCCGGCAGGAAACCGGACTCGAGCGGCCCGCCATCGATCCCGCCGGCGTCATTCGACGGGTCGCCGTTGTCGAAGCGGTCGGTCATGACGAAGTAGATCACTCGATCGCTTGCCGGATGCCGCACCGGCGGCGCCGTGGGACCGAGACTCTGATCGGCTGGCTCGGTGGTCGACGTGGGTGCCGCCGTGGTCGATGCGATGGTTGGCGGTGGGGCCGTGGTGGCAGCGGCCGTCGTGGTGATGGTCGGCTCGCCGGTCGAAGTGCACGCCGCTACGACGAGTGCCGCACCGGCGACGAGCGCCGTCAGCCGGCGATGGTCAGCTCTTGACCGCACCCTGGGTGAGCCCACCGATGATCTGCTTCTGAGCGATGAGGAACACCGCCACGATCGGGAGCGAGCCGATCAGCGCAGTGGCCGCCAGCGTTCCCCACTTGGCGGCGTAGTCCTCTTGGAGGAAGGCCTGGAGACCCACCGGCAGCGTGAACTGCTCGGTGCTCGACAACAGCACCAGCGCCAGGAGGTACTCGTTGAAGATGCTGACAAAGGTGATGATGAAGATCACCGCCAGGATCGGCCGCGTCAGGGGCAGGATGATCCGGAAGAAGATGGCGGCCTGACCGGCACCGTCGATCACGGCCGCCTCATCGAGCGATGCCGGGATCGAATCCAAGAAGCCCTTGAGCAGGAACGCGTTGAACCCAGCGGCGCCCCCGAGGTAGACGAGGATGAGGAACGCGTGGGTGTTGAGACCGAATGCGGGGAAGACGGCCCCGAACTGCTGCGCCAGAGCGAAGAGGGCGACGAACCCGAGGAACTGCGGGAAGATCTGGAGCACCAGCAGCGAGGTGAGCAGACCGCGCCGCCCATAGAACTTGAGCCGCGAGAAGGCATAGGCAGCCATCGCCGACACCAGCACACCCAGCAGCGAGGCGACCACCGCCACCTTGAAGCTGTTGAACAGCCACACATCGACCGGCGACGTGGCGTTGGAGAACAGCGACGAGAAATTCTCCAGCGTGAAGCGGGTGGGGATGAGCCGGGCGGCACCGAGGTTGTCGATGGCGTTGAACGATGCCGACACGATCCACACGATGGGGAAGAGGGCAAACAGCGAGGCGAGGATGGCCACGAAGTGGCGCCACCCCTGCCGGCGCCACCACAGCTGGAAGCGAGCGCCGCGCTGCTCAGCGACCCAGCGTGCAGGCGCGGCCTCGTCGGTGGTGATGATGTCAGCCATAGTATTCCTCCAGCCGTTTGGTGAGCCGGAAACTGCTCGCCGAGACGATGGCGAGCACGATGAAGATGATCACGACGATCGCCGAGGCCAGGGCGAACTGCTGTCCACGGCCGGCTCCCGATGCAAGGTTGAACGTGAACGAGATGAGGATGTCCGTGCCACCGACCGGTACGTCGAAGCCGGCAAGCGGAGGTCCGCCTTGGGTCAAGAGCAAAATCAGCACGACGTTGTTGAAGTTGTAGGCGAATGCGCCGATGAGGAGCGGCGCCGTCGACACGAGCAGCAGCGGGAGTGTGATCCTCCGGAAGGTCCCCCACGCGCCGGCGCCGTCCACCCGGGCCGCCTCGAGCAGATCCTCCGGGATCGAGGTGAGCGCACCGGTGGAGATGAGGAACATGTAGGGAAAACCGAGCCAGAGGTTGACGAGCAGGACCGCCGCCATCGCCCAGACGGTATTACCCAGCCAGTCCACACCCGGTACGCCAAAGGTGTCCAGCAGACCGTTGACCTTGCCGAACTCGGTATTGAGCAGGCCACGCCACACGAAGATCGACAAGAAGGCGGGGATGGCATAGGGAAGGATGTAGATCGAGCGATACAACGCCTTGCCCCGCATCGCATCGCTCTTCAGCGCGATGGCGAGACCCAGACCCATGGCAAAGGCCAGGAAGACCGTGCCGAAGGCAAAGACGACGTTCCAGGCGAGCACTCTGAGGAAAGGTCCGCGGATGGCCTCGTTGGTGAAGACCGTCTCGTAGTTGGTGAAGCCGACGGCGGTGCGCCAGCCGGGTAGCGAGCCATCGATGGCGAACAGCGGGACGTTGTTGCACATTCCCCCTTCGCATTCGATGACCGAGTCGGCGGCGATGATCGCGGCCCGGGCCACTTCCTCCTCGGGAACGCCGTTGCAGAAGAAGTTCCCCTGCCCGGCGTCGCACGTCCGACCCGCCTCGTTGTCGGTGATGGTATCCGCGGCCGGGTCGTACACGAACCGTTGCCCGGCTTGGCTCACCCTTGCAGTCTGGAGGGTCTCGACGGTGGCTATCGAACCGTCGGGTAGATCGACGACGAGCGTCTCCAGCTGGC
Source organism: Acidimicrobiia bacterium (assembly GCA_041608535.1). GTDB lineage: Bacteria > Actinomycetota > Acidimicrobiia > Spongiisociales > UBA5794 > JBFISM01. The sequence goes on along the minus strand of JBFISM010000039.1, from coordinate 9,900 downwards.
TGGCGACGGCCGTCACTGCCAGGCCCTGGAGCAGCTCGAAGTCGCCGATCGTCTCTGGTGGCGCTTCGGGATCGATGGCGACGCCACCGATGTCGACGGCGCCATCTCCCAGAGGGTCGTCGGTGGCGGGACGGGCGAGGCCCATGTAGGGGTCGACACCTTCGCCGCCGACGAGGAAGGCGAGGTTGCCGGCGGGGTTGCGGTAGATGCTCAGATCCAAGGTCACGCCACCGTCGGCACCGCGAATCTCGCGCGCTTCGAGATTGTTGATCACCTGTTCCTTGGTGAGGATGTTGCCGGTGCGCCAGTTGGTGAGCGATATGTACGACGTGTAGATCACCGGGTAGGCGACGAAGATCACCATGAGTATCAGTCCCGGTGTGAGCCAGCGCGACGCTGATGTGCGCGGACTGAGATACGCCCAGTTGACGGCAATCGCTGCGCCGACCATGAGGGCGAGCAGCGTCCACGATTGGTTGCTGACCAGCTGGGGGACGGCGAAGACGACGAGCGCATCGAAGACGGCTACGGCGACGCCGCGGATCCAGGGGGTCCAACCCGAGCGACGAGCCGGCGTCGGTGGAGGCTTGTCAACCTCGCTGTGCCGGTCGTCGCTCAGGACTGGACCCTCTGTCATGTTGTCGGCCTCCTAGCCGCTGATCGCCGCTCTCACCGCCTCGGCTGCGGTGGCCAGTGCGTCGGTTGCTGCCGACTCGCCATTGCGCACCAGGAGCAGGTTGTCGCCGAGCGGACCCCACACTGAGCCCATCTCCGGGATGTTCGGCATCGGGATGCCCTGTCCGGCAGCCTCGGCGAACGTCTGCACCTGGGGATCGGCGCTGAGACCGTCCTGGACCGCCTGCCACGCCGTACCCCGCGGATCGGCGTCGTACAGCGCCTGCATCACTTCGTCGGTGGCGATGAAGTCGAGGACGAACGACTGCGCCAGCAACTTGTTCTCCGAGAACGCCGAGAGGAAGAAGCCCTGGGCGCCGACGAACGGCTGGGACGGCTGATCGCCAATCTGTGGGATCACCGCCACGTCCCAGTTCAGGTCCGACTCACGGAGGTCTCCCAGCTCCCAGGGGCCGGTGATCCAGAACGGTGCACTGCCCTCATAGAACAGATTCTTCGCTGTGTCGTAGTCGGTCGACGCGACCACACCGTCGGCCACCAGCTGCTCCAGTGTCTCGCCACCCTGGATCGCCTCCGGGGAGTCGAGCAGAACCTCGCTCGGGTCGTAGCTTCCAGTGGCCTCGTCGTAGGCGAAGATGGATGCGCCGTAGGCGGAGACGAACGGGTAGTTGTGATACGCATCGGTGGCGGTCCCGCCGCCGGGGACGACCACGCACTCGGCGGTGCCGGCAGCCTCACATGCTGCACCCAACTCTTCGAAGGTGGCCGGGACCTCCTCGACGAGATCTGTGTTGTAGTACATGGCGATCGCTTCGGTGACGTAGGGCACCGCATAGGTCTGACCCTCGAAGCCGAAGGCGTTGACCGCCACCGGCACGAAGTTCGCCTCCTTGGCGCCGAGATCGATCGGCTCGATGATCCCGTTGGCCGCCAGCTCACCGGTCCAGTCGTGGGCGCCCGTGAAGATGTCGGGACCCTCGCCGGCAGGACCAGCGAGGTTCACCTGTTCGCGGATGTCACCGAACGGAACCAGCTCGACAACGACCTCGACACCGGTCGCCTCGGTGAACCCCGGAGCCACGGCTTCCAGCGGCTCGACCTTGCGCTCGTCGGCCCAGATGAGCAGGGTCGCCGCCGGTTCGGATGCGGCCGTGGTGTCCGGAGCTGCGGTCGTGTCTGGTGCTGCGGTGGTATCGGCGGCCACCGTCGTGGCGGGGGCTGCGGTCGTGTCCGGTGGGGCCGTTGTGATTGCGTCTTCACCCGTGTCCGAATCGCCGCCGCACGCTGCCACAACGAGGGCGAATACGAACAACAGCGCGACGAACGGCCGTCGCTTCCGTTTCATGTGGTTGGGTTCCTCTCCTCGAACCGTGGTTGGACACGGTCTGACAATCGATGCTGTCCCCTTCGCAGTACGTTGACAGAGTGATGTCCGCTGAGGAGACGGGAGCAATGTAGCGTGAGCCAACGGCGGATAGTGATGGACTGTCGACACGCACTGTTGCGACGAAGCAGGTCGGGGCGCTCCGGGTCGGCGCTCGGTCGACAACGTGCGATCTCGACTGCTCGCATGCCAGACAACGGCTTGGTCTCGTGACCGACGGCGTCTCCAAACGCCCGGACGAAGCGCCGGCAGTGGTGGCGCTCGATGGTGGGGTGCACCCCCTCGGTCTCGAGGGCAACATCGTGCCGCGCCCGTTCACGTTTCACCCCGACGATCCGGCATGTCTCTCCCGAGATGATGCCGGCTCACTCGTCTTCCGCACGCTGGCGCCTGCCGAGGTGACCAAGGCGTTCGTGGCGATCGACCGCGGCATTGTGGGTGGGGTGCATCGGGTCGACGGCCATCGGATGCGACTGGTGGGCGCCGCCGGGAGCGTCACGCTGTGGCAGGCCACGATCGACATCGCCGAGCCACACGTCGCCTTCACGCTGGCGTTCGAGTTGGCGAACGGCACCGTGGCCTACTGGGGCTCCACCGGACTCACCACGGGCATCGAGCGATTGGAGCGGTTCGCCATCGAGATCGCCCAGGTCCCTCACCATGACGTTCCCGAGTGGGCGAAAGGCATGGTTCTCTATCAGATCTTTCCGGAACGTTTCTGCAGCGGCGACGACTCGCTGACTCCGCCAGGCGCGGAACCCTGGCACGCTTCCCCCAGCCGGACCGGGTTCAAGGGTGGCGACCTCATCGGGATACGACAGCAGCTCGACTACCTCGTCGATCTCGGTGTGGATGCCCTGTATCTCACGCCCGTGTTCACCTCTCCGTCCAACCACAAGTACGACACTTCCGATCACTACGCAGTGGACCCGGGATTTGGGGGGACCGAGGCCCTCGATGCGCTGATCGCCGAGGCACATCGACTCGGCATACGCATCCTGCTCGACGTGTCTCTCAACCACGCCCACCCGACGTATGCGCCCTTTGCCGATATCGTCGCCAACGGTCCGGAGAGCCGGTACGCCGGGTGGTTCGTGGTGAACGACTATCCGGTTCGGGTCAAGGTGCGTCCGCCGAAGCTCGCCACGGTCCAATCCCTCTTCTGGACCGAGCAGATCCCGAGGATCGAAGCAGAAACCGATTTGCTCATAGAGGAAGCAACGGACCCAGGACCCGCAGTCGACCCCACATATGAAGCGTGGTTCGGTGTCCCCACAATGCCGCGCCTCGATCTGCAGCATCCCGAGGCGAGACAGGCCATGATCGACGTCGCCACCCACTGGATCGCCGAGCACGACATCGACGGTTGGCGTATGGATGTTGTTCGCTACATCGATGCCGATTTCTGGATCGACCTGAGAAGACAAGTCCGTCAAGTCCGGTCCGATGCCTATCTCTTGGCCGAGGTCATGGGTGATGCCCAACAGTGGCTGGATGGCGAGATGTTCGACGCCACGATGAACTACACATTTCGCCAGTTGTGTCTCGATTACTTTGCCGCCGACCTCATCGACACCGGTCAGATGCTCGAAGGGTTGCTGCGGTTGCTGGCGATGTACTCACCCGCGGTCACGAGCGTCAACCACAACCTCATCGGCTCGCATGACACCGTGCGGTTTCTCACCCTCGCCGGTGGTGACACCGACAGGTTGATGCTCGCCACCGCTCTGCAGCTCACCTTCCCGGGCGCTCCGGGGCTGTACTACGGCGACGAGGTTGCCATGGAGGGGGCAGCCGATCCGGACAATCGTCGCGGTTTCGCCTGGGACCGCGTCGGATCCAGGCACAACGCTGGCGTAAGGGCGTTGCTCCAGGCGAGAAAGCAGCGCCTCGAGTTGCGCACCGGTGAGTTCCGGCTGGTGTCGGCGGAGCGCCTCGTGTTCGAGCGCCGGCTCGCCGACGCGGTGTCGCTCGTGGTGATAAACCACGGGGCCGATCCCGTGTCGGTCCCCTCCGGCGAGGTCGTGTGGGCGTGGGGCTCCACGAGTCCGTCGGAGGAGCGGCTCGTCGTCGGCCCGGGTGCTGCCGTCGTTGTAGCCGTGGCGTAGCGCTTTCGCACGGCCGGGGGGCCGGCGGAGGCGATTGACCGTGGGCCGTCCGACTCAATCTCCGGGGTGCGGCGTGAGATCGAGCCGGTTTCTCGTGTCTCATCGGTACGAGAACGACACGCAGTTCGTTGGTACCTGCAGCGACTGCGCAGGGCGAAGCCGCCCTGAGTATTGACGACGCCCGGCGACGGGCAGTGGTGGGAAAGGACGTTTTGAGATGAAAGCACGACTCGTTTTGCTGTCGCTGCTGGTGGTAGCCGCACTGATTCCGGCCGGTGTGGCGTCCGCCAATGAGGTTTCTTCGGGATGTACCGCGGTTAACGATCCGGTCCACGATGATCACGGGCTGATTGGGATCGTGAGAGGCGAGACGTTCTACGCCGGCGAGGTGCTCACCGTTTCGGCGACCGAGCCGTCGACCTTTGGCACGCCGCTGACCGTCAACCTGTGGATCAACAACGACTCGGTGGGTCGAGTCCCGTTCCCTGGCAGCATCAGCTACGAGATCCCCGAGACGGGCACCTACAACCTCGTCGTGTGGATCATTGGTGGCGGCACCGGCACGTGGCAGGTCGATTGCGCCCCGGTTTCGGCCGACGCCGACGGTGACGGCGTGCTCGACGAGGACGATGTCTGCGCCGACACCGTGCTCCCAGACGTCCCGACCAAGAACCTGAAGCGCAACCACTTCGCCGCCCAGGCCGACGGCTCCTTCGACTCGGCCAACGACAAGCTCGACGGGCTCTACACGGTGGCCGACACAGCGGGCTGCTCGGCGACGCAGATCGTGGAGAGGGCTGAGCTTGGGAAAGGACACCTGAAGCACGGTCTGTCCAAGGGTGAGCTCGAGAGCTTCATCGCCAGCCTGGCCGGCTGATCACAACCCAACCAAGGACGATGTGAGGGACCGCCGCTACGGCGGTCCCTCCTCTTTGCGAGCCGCTACGCCGAGAGTCTCAGCTGGTGCGACCGGCTTCGACGCGTGCCACGAGATACTGGTCGAGGTTGGCAAACACGTGTTCGAGAGGGCCAGTCGCAAATGGGGCGATCGCTTGCTCGGCGCGTGCGATCCGTGCCATGACGTCGTCGAGGGCGTTGTCGATGTGGCCGCCGGTGCGCACGAGTGCGATCACCCGGTCGACGATGGACTGACCGTATGGCGGACCGGTGCTGAGCAATGACCGGATCTCCGCACCCGACGGGCCGGACAGCGCTTCGAGGAGGGGAAGCGTGAACGTTCCCTCGCGGATGTCGGACCCCGCCGGCTTGCCGAGGAAGTCTTCGCTGGCGACCAGGTCGAGCACGTCGTCGATGATTTGGAAGACGAGCCCGATCTCCCACGCCCAGTCCGACACGGCATCGATGGCATCCGGTGCGGCGCCGGCGGTCAAGGCTCCCAGTCTGGCCGAGGTGCGAATCAGGCTCGCAGTCTTCCCGGCGATCGTGGCGAAGTACTCCTCGGGTCCATGATCCAGATCGTGCTCGAGTTGGAGCTCGAGCACCTGCCCCTCGCACAATCGGGCGTACGTGTTGGCGATGAGAGCCACGGCCTCGGTTCCGAGCGGCGCTGCCACTTCAGACGCCCGGGCCAGGAGGAAATCGCCACCGAGGATGGCTGCCGTGTCGCTCCACTTGGCGTTCACCGAGGCGACCCCATGGCGAGTATCGGCGCTGTCGATGACGTCGTCGTGATACAGCGATCCGGTGTGGACCAGCTCGACGGCGACACCCGCCTCGACCGGTGCGTCTCCATCTGTCGGGCCGAGCTCGGCGGCAACCTGGGTGAGCAGTGGCCGGTAGCGCTTGCCACCGGCAACGATGAGGTGCTGTGACATCTCGGTGAGAAACGGGTTGGATGCTTCGGTCACCTCGAGCAGGCGGTGCTCGACGCGCTCCAACCGTCGCCACACGCGAGGGATGTCGACGAGGTTGCGCAGGACGGGGAGATCCATGACGCCGCGAGGTTAGAGGCTTGCGTGTCGCTGGGGGGCGTGACGATGAAGGGCGACACGGAAGCAACGATGGCCTCAACCACCAATGCGGTGAATGTGCGTATGTATCTGGGTCAGCTGCGAAGCCTGGCGATCCAGCGCATCAGCGGCTCGGTGAGGACGAATACCACCACGAGCATCACGAGCACGGCTACTGCCATGACGGCTGCCGCCACCGGCGTCAGTCCAAACGCCATGCTCGATGTGAGCATGATGAGCCCGTAGACGAGCCCGATTGTCCTGGCCGCTGATGGTGCGGGGGTTTCGACGTCGCTGGGCCGCAGAGCGGTGGGGGAGCGCGGGTCGATTGTCTGCAAGAAGCCCTCCAGGGGATTCTGGTCTGTGCCTACCGGTCTTTGGAAACCTACCGACCGATCGGAGTTCCGCATTTTGTTCCTACGCTCAAAATGCGGTCAGGTCGGCAATATAGGCGATCTCGTTGCACCTTGCATCTATTTTTTCGCGTGCCGACGCAGTGTCCCCAAATGGAGGGGTGGGTTGCAGGCGGAGATGAACGACCTGGGTTGCCGGCACACAGATGTGTCATATGTGTGGACATTTCAGGCGCACGGCATCGGCGGAGCGAGTAGCCTCACCGGCGATCCGCGAGCGTCGGTGAGAAATCCTCCTAGGGGGTCTGGCCCCCGGAGATCGTCCGCCAAGTGGAGTTCCGGCCCGGCGCCCGCGTGAGGAAGAGACGTGGGTGGGAGCCCCACGGGAGGGGGTCGGACGGACGTGTCCAAGCGCTTGTTGACAATGTTGGGGGCGTTGTCCCTGGCGTTGGTGACACTGGTACCAGCGGCCGGCGCAGCGCCGGACGAGGTCCTGACCAGCAAGGTGGAGCGGGGTGAGTACGACGCCTACGTCGTGATCATGCGCGCCGATCCACTGTTGGCGGAGTTCGAGCGGTCCGAGCTGCGTACGGCGGAAGCCCGCAACGCAGCCGACCGGATTCGCGCCGATCACGATCGTGTGCTTCGGGAAGCCGGCTTGAGCGACACCGATCGCGTTCAAAGCTTCACGACCGCTGCCAACGGCTTTTCGGCTCTGGTGACGCACGACGAGGCGGAACGGCTGGCGGCATCGCCCGACGTCCTGCGGGTCGTGCCGGACGAGTTGCTGGAGTTGCAGACCGACTCGACCCCGGACTTCCTCGGGCTCACCGGCCGCAGTGGCGCCTACCAGTCCGGTATCACCGGTGAAGGTGTCGTCGTCGGAGTGATTGACAGCGGTATTTGGCCGGAGCATCCGAGCTTCGCCGACGACGGAACGTATCCGGCACCCCCGGTGACGGGTCTGCCCTGTGAGTTCGGCAATACCGTGGCCAACCCGAACGATGCCCCGTTCACGTGTAACAACAAGCTGATTGGTGCGGTGAACTCGACGGCTACGTACCGGGCGATCATCGGGGCGGCGCCGTTCGAGTTCGACTCGGCTCGGGACGACAACGGGCACGGCACGCACACTGCATCGACGGCGGCGGGCAATGCGGACGTCGCCGCCGAGATCCTCGGCACTTCGCTGGGGACGATCACGGGCATCGCCCCGCGGGCTCATGTGATGGCATATAAGGGCTGCGGTGCTCTGGGCTGCTTCAGTTCGGATACGGCAGCCGCCATCGATCGCGCTGCAGCGGACGGCGTCGATGTGATCAACTTCTCGATCGGCGGTGGGCCGGCCCTGCTCACGCCCACGACGATCGCATTCTTGTTTGCCGCCAATGCCGGCATCCACGTTGCCACGTCGGCCGGTAACAGCGGGCCGGGGGCCGGCACGGTGGGTGCTCCCGGCACCGTGCCGTGGATCACGACGGTCGGCGCCAACACCCAGTCGCGGTTCTTCACGGGGCGTGTCATTCTCGGCAACGGCGACGTCCATGAAGGCGCCTCGATCACTCCGGGCACCGGACGACGACTCGCCGGTCTCGTCGATGCTGAGGATGCCGGGGACGATCTGTGCAATCCCGGTGCGCTCGATCCGGCAGTGGTTTCCGGCAACATCGTCCTGTGCCGCCGCGGTGCGATCGCCCGGGCCGCCAAGAGCCAGGCCGTGTTCCAGGCGGGTGGTGTCGGGATGATCCTGTACGAGAACACGGACGACAGCAACCTGTTCACGGACACGCACTTCGTTCCGACGGTGCATATCGACAACACACCGGGTCTCGCCATCAAGGCGTACATCGATTCGGCGGCGACTGCCCGGGCACGGCTGCAAACGGGGGCGGTCACAACGTGGCCCTCGGCGCCGTCGATGGGAATCTTCTCGTCACGCGGTCCGAACGTCGCTGCACCGGACATCATCAAGCCGGATATCACGGCGCCGGGTATCCAGATCCTTGCGGGAATGACCCCGATGCCCGGACCCAGTTCAATCTCCGGACAGCTCTTCCAGGCGATTCAGGGAACCTCGATGTCGAGCCCGCATGTTGCCGGGGTCTATGCGCTGCTCAAGCAGGCGAACCCCGACTGGAGCCCGGCGGCAGCGAAGTCGGCGATCATGACGGCCGCGTCTACCGATGTGGTCGACAACGATCGGGTGTCTCCCGCCGATCCATTCGAGATGGGCGCCGGCCAGGTGAACCCGGGAAGTCCGGTCCACAATGGAACTGCCTTCAACCCGGGTCTCGTGTACGACGCCGGATTCAACGAGTTCCTCGGGTTCCTGTGTGACGCCGCACCGGAGGCGTTCAGCGATCCGGACGCACTTTGTGCATTGCTCGATAGCCTCGGTATCCCGACAGACGCCAGCGATCTCAATCTGGCGTCGATCGGCGTTGCGCAGCTCGCCGGCAGCCAGACGGTGACCCGTACGGTCACCAGCGTCGACACCCGCAACCGCCGGTACAGCGTTTCGGTGGATGCACCTGATGGCTTCGACGTGACCGTGTCGCCGAGCTCGTTCACCATCCTGCCGGGTCAGTCAGTGTCGTACGAGGTGACGACCACCAACGACGGCACCGCAACGATCGGGGCGTGGAGCATGGGGTCACTGACCTGGACCGACCGGTCGGGTCGTGTCAAGGTCCGGAGCCCGATCGCGGCCAATGCGACAGCGCTAGATGCACCGGCTGCGGTCGCCGGTTCCGGTGAAGATGGCAGTGCCAGCTTCGACGTGAAGTTTGGCTACACGGGCGACTACACGGCCGCAGCCCACGGTCTGGAAGCGGCCAACGTCACGTCGGATACTGTTGCGCAGGATCCCGATCAGGCGTTCGACCCGAATGACGGATTCAGCAATGCGCACGTGTTCTCGCTGTCTGGTGCAGCTCATTTGCGCTTCGCCATGCCGCCGGATGCGGTGCCGTCGGTGAACCACGACATCGACTTGTTCCTGTTCGATCCGAACGGTGCGCTGGTTGCGGCGAGTACTCGCGCCGGTACGAACGAGCAGATCGATGTGGCGCTGCCTGCCGACGGGGATTGGACCCTGTACGTACACGGCTGGCAGACGGTGGACCCGACCGCCGACTACGACCTCTACACCTGGATCGTGTCGGCGACCCCGGGGGGCAGTATGAGCGTGGACAGCGCACCCGCGTCGGCGACGCTCGGAGCGACCGAAACGATCGACGTCAGTTGGGCCGGTGCAACTACGGGCGAGCTTCACCTCGGTGCGGTTTCGCACTCTGACGGGAGTGGCCTGATCGGCCTCACCCTCGTCGAGGTCGACAACCGGTAGTAGCCGGAGACGCGCAACAAACTCGAGGGGCGCCTCATCCGAGGCGCCTCTCGTGGTTTGTGATTGTCTGGCTCACTCAGCCGGTCCCCCTCGTCGTCGAGGG
>JBFISM010000038.1:0-27066 GCA_041608535.1 Acidimicrobiia bacterium | reverse complement strand
GGCGACGTCGCCGGGTCGGGCACTGCTCCGAGGACTGCTCGTCGGCGATACGACTGCACTCGGTGCTGACGACATCGCAGCGCTCCGCAGCACGGGTCTGGCGCACTTCGTGGCAGTGTCCGGCAGCAATGTGGCGTTGGTGGTCGCGGGGTGGTGGCTCCTGGCCGGTTTGTTCGGAATCGGGTTGCCCGGTCGCACCGGCGGAGCCCTCGTTGTGGTCATGCTCTTCGTCATCGTCACCCGGTGGGAGCCCTCGGTGGTGCGGGCGGCGGTCATGGCGGGGTTCGTGCTGCTCGCCCGTCTCGCCGGCTACCCGCTCACCGCATGGCAGGCTCTCGGTGGGGCCGTGGCGGTGGTGTTGCTGGTATCGCCGGAGCTCGCCGGCGACGTCGGGTTTCAGCTCTCCGTGGCCGCCACCGGCGGGGTACTCGTCGCCGCCACGGGCCGCAGCGCCCGCCGGCCGCGACTGCGCGTGCTGGAGGTGGCGGCCACGACGTTGCGCATCACGCTCGCCGCGCAGATCGCCGTGTTACCGATCGTGCTGGCGCGTTTCGGCGAGGCGCCTCTGCTCAGCCCGGTCGCGAATCTGGTGGCGGCGCCGTTGGTCACCCTCGCCACGGTGCTCGGCGGCATCGGTGCGCTGAGCGGCCTGTCGTGGCTGGTGGCTGTGGCGGCGGCACCGGCACATGGTGTGCTCGAAGTTGCCGCGCTGGCTGCCTCGTGGCCCCAGCTCGACCTCGCCTCCGCCTCGTCGTTGGTGGTCGGCGCCGCCGCCTGGCTGGTGCGCCCGTTGCGACCGATGGTCGTGACGGCCGCGGCAGCAGTGCTCACGGTGTGGCTGGTCCCGCAGCCTGGAGTTGGCGGGGCGTCGGTGGTGTTTCTCGATGTTGGCCAAGGCGATGCGATCCTCGTCCGCAGCGGTTCCGGTCACGACGCGCTGATCGACGGTGGCGCCTACCCGGCGCTCCTCCGCACCGCCCTGGCACGCCACGGTGTGGGCGATCTCGACGTGGTGGTGGTCACCCACGGCGACAGCGACCACGCCGGAGGCTTGCGCTCCCTGACCGATCACGTGGAGGTGGGGATGCTGGTCCACCCCGGGCTCCAGCCGGTTGGAGAGCTGTTGGGTCTCGTCATCGAGGAGGCTGCGGCGTCTGGAGCGAGTGTGGGCAGCGTCGTGTCCGGCGATCGCGTCCGGCTCGGGTCGGTACGTATCGATGTGCTCGGTCCGCACCGCCGGTTTGCCGCGGAGAACGATGGCTCGGTGGTGACCTTGGTGTCTCATGAGGGGGTCTCCGTGCTGTTGACGGGTGACATCGAGGCGGTCGGTCAGGCGGAACTGCCGCCGGTGGCGCCCGACGTGGTCCAGGTGCCGCATCACGGCTCTGCCACCACGGAGCTGCGCTGGCTGCTCGACACGGTCGGGGAAGTCGCGGTGGTCAGCGTGGGGCCCAACCGTCACGGTCATCCCCATCCCGACGTGATGGCAGCTCTCTCCGAGGTCGGTGTGCGGGTGTTGACGACGTGGGAGCACGGTGACGTGATCGTGCCGCTGGCGGGGTAGATTCGACCGGTGCAGTCGATCGTGATCATCGCCGGACCCAGTCAGGCCGGACCGGGCGAACGGGAACTGATGCTTGCGGCCGCGACCAGGGCGTTGCAGCAGCTCTCCGCCGAGGACGTGACCCGGATCGACGTGCCCGGGAGGGGAAGCGGCGACGATAGCGCCGAGTCCGGCATGCGAGCCACAGTCGCCGCAGCGGTTCCCGCCCTGCAGAGCGGATCGCTGTTCGGCGGCGCCGGCGGTGTCTTGCTCGTCGACGCCCATCAGCTGCTCAAGGCCGAGGCTGAAGTGCTGGCCGAGCTGGTCGAGGCCGCTGCCGGGAGCGATGTCGTCGGCGTCTTCGTTGCTGCGGGTGCAATCCCTGCGCCACTCGGCAAGGTGTTGCGCACCGCCGGCGAGACCGTCAAGATCGACCGGGTCACGGAACGGACCGCGGGGCGCTGGCTGGGTGAAGCGGCCCGGGAGAGAGGGCTGCGTCTCGACCACGGCTCCGTCGATGCCCTCATTCATCGGTTCGGCACCGATCTCGGCGCCCTCGGGGGTGCTCTGGATCAGCTGGCGGTCGACGGAACACAGATCTCCGCTGATGCGGTTCGGGCCCGCTTCAAGAACCGTCCCGATGAACCGATGTGGCACTACGCCGATGCGGTTGCGGCCGGCAACACCGGAGAGGCGCTGCGTCGGCTCGAAGACTTCCTGATCCACGGTCACCCCTTGCAGCTTCTGGCCTTCCTGCAGAACGACCTGAGGAGACGATCGCTGGCGGCTGCTGCTCCGGACTACGACACGTTCGTGGCGCGCAACGGCGGCAAACCCGGGTGGGCTCTGGAGAAGGTCTGGAAGGCTCGGGGCAAGATGCGGGCGACGGACCTCAAGAAGGCGCTGACAGCCCTGGCCAAGGCGGATCTCCAGCTGAAGACGGCACCGGAGGCCACCCATCGGGTGACGGTGGAGCGGCTCACCGTGGCCCTCAGTTACTGGTACACGGGTCGCGGCTGAACCCATCGCACGGGAGGTGGCCGGCGTTCACCCGTCGTAGACGCGGACGTCCTTGACCTCGTAGGCGAACACGCCGCCTGGTGCTTCGTAGGAGACCTTGTCGCCGGGGCGGGCGCCGAGGAGCGCAGCTCCCAGCGGACTGTCAGGCGAAGCGAGCAGCATGCCGGACATCTTGTTCTCGGAGGGAGCCACGAAGAACTCCATCTCGTCGCCATCCTCGTCGATCACGGTGGCGATGGTTCCGATCTCGACGGCCCCCGAGTCCTCTGCTTCTCGAATCTCGGCATTGTCCAAGATGGCTTTGATCTGTCGGATCCTGGCTTCCATCATGCCCTGCTCGTTCTTGGCGGCGTCGTACTCGGCGTTCTCGCGAAGATCGCCGTGACCCCGCGCTTCGGCGATGCGCTGCTCGATGTCGCGTCGTCCTGCCGTGGTCAGCTGCTCGAGCTCATCGAGGAGCTTCTGGTGCGCAGCAGGAGTGAGCCAGGTCTTCTTGTCGGATGTGGTCATGGTGCGGAACCCGGTCAGCCGAGCAGCTCGTTCACCCGGCGGGTGAGACGCGACTTGCGGCGGGCAGCGGTCGTCTTGGTGAGCACGCCCTTGCTCGCTGCCATGTCGAGGCGCTTCTGGGCGATCCGGAGCGCTTCGGCGGCGGCGGCGGCGTCGCCGCTCTGGGCGGCGCTCACTGCAGCTTTGCTTCTAGTGTGCAGCTCCGACCGCAACGCCCGGTTGCGCTCGTTGCGCACCAGGTTTTGCCGGTTGCGTTTCATCTGCGACTTGATGTTGGCCATGCGAAAGAAACCTCTGCGGAGTTGGGAGAGGGGAAAGAATAGCAGCGGTGGGATCAGCGATACAATGTGGCTGCGTGCCACCGCGCCGTTCCGCAACCCACCCGGCCAGGGCCGAGCCGTCTCTCATGACCGACCAGTCGCGCATACGTAACTTCTGCATCATCGCCCACATCGACCACGGCAAGTCGACGCTTGCCGACCGTTTCTTGGAGCGCACCGGGGCGGTGGAGCGTCGCGACATGCGTGACCAAGTGCTCGACACGATGGACTTGGAGCGAGAGCGAGGTATCACCATCAAGGCGAATGCGGTCCGTCTCGACTACCGCAATTCGACGGGTGAGCAGTATGTGCTGAACCTCATCGACACGCCCGGCCACGTCGACTTCTCCTACGAGGTGGCCCGGTCGCTCCAAGCTTGCGAAGGAGCGCTGCTACTCGTTGACGCCTCCCAAGGCATCGAAGCCCAAACCCTGGCCAACGCCTACCTCGCCATCGACCACGGCCTCGAGATCATCCCGGTGATCAACAAGATCGATCTGCCTGCCGCCGACCCCGACCGCGTCGCTGCACAGATCGTTGGTGTGCTCGGTGGAGATGCCACCGATGTCATGGGTGTGTCGGCGAAGACCGGCGCTGGAGTCGACGAGCTTCTCGAGGCCATCGTGGCAGAGCTGCCGGCTCCGACGGGAGATCCCGGCAGTCCGCTGCGCGCCCTCGTGTTCGACTCGTACTACGACGTGTACCGGGGAGTGGTGTGTCATATTCGCGTCGTCGACGGAGACATCGCACGCAACGAGACTGTGCGGTTCATGGCAACCCATGTGGAGGCGCCGGCTGCGGAGATCGGTGTGCTGACTCCGGCAGCGCTGCCCAGCGCCCGTCTCGGAACGGGCGAGGCCGGGTATCTCATCACCGGTGTCAAGGACATCGACCTCATCCGTGTCGGTGACACCGTGACCTCGGCCACTGATCCGGCACCCCACCCGCTCCCCGGGTATGCGGAGCCGAAACCGATGGTGTTCTCCGGCTTGTTCCCCACCGACGGGGACGATTTCGAGCGACTGCGCGAGGCACTCGACAAGCTGCGCCTCAACGACTCGTCGCTGGTGTATCAACCCGAGACCTCGCGTGCTCTGGGCTTTGGCTTCCGCTGCGGGTTCCTCGGGCTGCTCCACATGGAGATCGTGCGAGAACGGCTGGAGCGCGAGTACGACTTGGATCTGGTTGCCACGGCACCGTCGGTCGAATACCGGGCCAATCTCACCGACGGGAGCATCCTCGTGGTCCGCTCCCCGCAAGATCTGCCCGTTCCCGGCAAGCTCGCCTCGGTGGAAGAGCCCTATGTCAAGGTGATGATCATCACTCCTGCAGAGTATGTCGGCACGGTGATGGAGTTGGTGCAGGAGCGGCGGGGGCAGATGGGAGACATGACCTATCTCACGCCGGAGCGAGTCGAGCTCCACTACCGGCTCCCGCTCGCAGAGATCGTTTTCGACTTCTTCGACCAGCTCAAATCACGTACGCGCGGCTATGCGTCGCTCGACTACGAGCCAGACGGTTATGCCCCGGCGGATCTCGTGAAGGTGGAGGTCCTCCTCAACGGGGTGCCGGTCGATGCGTTCTCGACGATCGTCCACAAGGACAAGGCGTACACCTACGGGAAAGGCATGGTGGAGAGGCTCAGGGAGCTGATCCCTCGTCAGATGTTCGACGTACCGGTCCAGGCGACGATTGGCACGAGGGTGATCGCTCGCGAGACGATCAAGGCGCGACGCAAGGATGTCACCGCCAAGTGCTACGGCGGCGACATCACTCGCAAACGCAAGCTGCTCGAGCGGCAGAAGGAAGGCAAGAAGCGCATGAAGATGGTGGGGCAGGTCGAAGTTCCGCAGGAGGCCTTCATCTCGGCGCTTCGTATCGACTGAGTCCATGCGAACGAGCTTGCCGGCACCCGATTCGGCGCAGCTCGCCGATGCGGCGGGGTCATGGCGTTCCGCCTACGTGCACATCCCGTTCTGCCGGAGGCGGTGCCCGTATTGCGACTTCGCGGTGGTGGCGCACGACGAGCTCACCGGCGATCCGGCCGCTTCGATCGACAGCTACGTCGAGGCGCTGCTGGCGGAGATCGCCATGGAGCCGCCGTGGACACCGCTCGATGCAGTCAATCTCGGTGGGGGGACCCCATCGACGCTGTCCGGGCGGCAGCTCGAGCGCATCGTGCTCGCGCTGGAGGAACGCTTCGGGATGGCCGACGACGCCGAGCGCAGCATCGAAGCAAACCCGGAGGACGTCACGGAGGGTTGGGTGGCACAGGTCGTGGCCGCCGGGTTCAACCGGGTCTCGCTCGGAGCTCAGTCGTTCGATGCGACGATCCTGGGCGTGCTGGGTCGACAACATCGAGCCGCTGATATCGCTCGTGCGGTGCGGACCCTGAGGGATGGAGGGGTGGTCTCGGTCTCGCTGGACCTGATCTTCGGTACTCCCGGGGAGAGCCTCGCGTCGTGGCGGTCGACGGTGCGAGCAGCCCTGGCGGAGGGGCTCAATCACCTCTCCGGCTATGCCCTCACGGCGGAGCCGGGCACCGAGATGTGGCGGCAGATCCGCCGCGGTGGGCCCGCACCCGATCCGGACCACCAGGCCGACCAATACGAGATCTTGCAGGAGTTGGCGCAACGTGGGGGCCTCGTGCGGTACGAGGTGTCCAACTGGGCGGAGCCGAGCCACCCGTGCCGGTACAACCTGGCGACGTGGGCGCAAGGCGAGTATGTGGCGTTCGGGCTGGGTGCTCATGGTCATCGAGATGGATGGCGCACCCGCAACGTGCGTAACTTGAGGACATACCTGGATCGGGTCGCCGCCGGTCAGCGGCCGCTGCGGGCCCGGGAGGCGCAGAGTGCCTTCTCGGCTGAACAAGAGCGCCTCATCCTCGGCTTGCGCCGTCGTGCGGGGGTGCGTGCGGGGCGAATGGGCGAGGCCCTGCTTGCGTCTGGCGAGGGCGAGCGGCTGGTCGACGCCGGCATCGTCGGTCGAGAAGGGGACCGCCTGGTGGTTCGGCAGCCATTGTTCACCGACGCCGTTGCCAGGAGTGTCTTATCACTCGCGCCGGGAGAGTGCTAAATTGGCGGTCGACGCGGCGTCCGCAGGTGGTATCGGCGTGGAATCGCCGCACGCCAGGTCATCGGGTTGCGGTATGTCCGCAACCGGCCGGAGGATCGGTCATGCTTGACGACAGACGCATCACAGTGCTCGAAGCACTGGTCGAGGAGTACATCTCGACGGGTGAGCCCGTGAGCTCCGCGGCCGTGCTCGAGCGGAGCGGGCTCAACGTCTCGTCCGCCACGATCCGCAACGATCTGAGCCGGCTCGAGTCGTACGGGTTCGTCAGTCAACCGCACACCTCGGCCGGGCGGGTGCCAACGCCGACCGGATACCGGTTCTACGTGGATACGGTGTCGCCGGCGAAGCTCCGCAGCACGACCCGATTGCGAATCGACTCGTTCTTCGCCGAAGTGGGCCGGCAGCTCTCCAGCTTGCTCAAGGAGACCAGTGGCTTGCTGTCCGACCTGAGCCACTACCCGGCGGTGGTGATCGGGCCGGGTTTCGCCGGGGAGCACGTGCGTGCCTTCCACCTCGTACCGCTGGCCGAGTCTGCGTTGCTTGCGGTGACGATCTCCGACACCGGCCGGGTCAGCCAGGACGTGGTGCGCGTCCACAGGGCGCCCAACGAAGAGGATCGGGCCGAAGCGGAGCATCTGCTGGTCCGTGCGTTCTCGGGCAAGTCGATCGCTGATGGTCTCGAGAAGTCGACGCTGCGGCCCGAGGGGACCTCGGCTGGAGTGTGGGCGCTGGTGGAGGCGGTCAACGAGGCGATGCGTGGCGTCGACCAGCGCACCAAGGACGTGTATATCGGTGGCACCGCACAGCTTGCCGAGCTGTGGAAGGATCTCGCCCACGTGCAGACGATTCTCGGGCTGCTCGAGCATCAGAGCCAGCTCGCCAAACTGATCGACGACGAGTCGGTGGGCACGACGGTGCGCTTGAGTAGCGACCTCGACGTCGACGAGATCGATCTCGCCGTCGTCTCTTCCAGCTACGACGCCGGAGATCACGGCAAGGGCCGCATCGGTGTGATCGGTCCGATGCGAATGGAGTACCGGCGCACCATCAAGCTCGTCGAGGAGGTCGGCGAGGGTCTCGGCGACAGCCTCGGACGCTGAGCATGGCCGACTACTACGACGTGCTGGGTGTTGGACGCGAGTCCACCACCGAAGAAATCAAGAAGCGCTTTCGCACGCTCGCCCGGGAGACCCATCCCGACGCCAACCCGGGTGACCCCGCCGCGGAGGAGCGCTTCCGCGAGATCGCCGAAGCGTACGAGGTGTTGTCGGATCCGGTGAAGCGGCGCGCCTACGACCGTGGAGAGACCTTCGCCGGCGATCTGTTCAGCCAGTTTGCGGGGCTCGACGACATCCTGCAGCAGTTCTTCGGGGGCACGTTTGGCGGGTTCGGTGGGACCAGACGAGGCGGTCCGGCACGAGGTGCGGACGTAGCAGTGGCGGTGCGGCTCACTCTGGAGGAGGCTGCGCTCGGCACCAGTCGTGAGGTGGATTTCACGGCACCTGTCACGTGTGACACGTGCGGCGGCTCGGGAGCGGCTGCCGGATCTGCCCCGGCAACGTGCACCACCTGCCGGGGTGCTGGCGCTGTGCAGGTGGCGAGGAACACGATTCTCGGTTCGGTGATGACCGTCAGCGAGTGCGCGGCGTGCTCGGGCACCGGCTCGGTGATCACCAACCCGTGCGAGACCTGCCGCGGTGGGGGAAGGATTCACGACAAGCGCACGCTCACGATCGAGATCCCGGCCGGAGTCGACGACGGCACACGGCTGCGCCTTGCGGGCAAAGGATCCGCTGGGGAGCGCGGCGCACCAGCCGGCGATCTGTACGTACAGGTGCGACTGGAGCCGGATGAGCGATTCGAGCGGCGTGGGGACGATCTCCACTTCCGGCTGCGTCTCGGCGTGAGCGAAGCAACCTTCGGCGCCGACGTGCCGGTTCCGCTCATCGAAGGTGGCGACATGGAAGTCGACATACCAGCTGGTACCCAGCCCGGCACGGTCTTCCGTCTCGCCCGCCAGGGCATGCCTCGCTTGCGGCGACGCGGACGCGGCGACATGCTCGTCGAAGTGGTGGTCGACATCCCGACGGAACTGAGCCGCGAGGAAGAGGAAGCGCTGCGAACCTATGGAGAACTGCGGGGTGAGCGTCCTGCGCCGCCACGCAGGAAGCGTCGATTTCGTACCGGCTGAGCGAGCATGCCGCACACGCCGCATCTCTATATTCCCCGACCCTGGGAGAGCGATCCGCTGCCGCTCTCGCAGGAAACGCTGCATCACCTGCGCACCGTCTTGCGCAGGTCACCCACCAGCGAGGTGAGCTACACCGACGGCGCGGGCTGGGTCGGTGTCGGTGCCCTCACCGGAGGTGGAGTTCGGCGGGGCGAGGAGAGCAATGGCCGGCGTTCCAGCGGAGTACGCATCGTGGTGGCCCCGCCTCACCGCACCGAGCGGCTGCGCATCCTCGTCGAGAAGCTGGTCGAGCTCGGGGTCGAGTCCATTGGCTGGCTGGCGACCCGCTACGGTCAGGGACGGAAGCCCAAGACTGAGAAGTGCTTGGCGTGGGCGCAAGCTGCACTGGAACAGTCTCGGGGAGCGTGGCTCCCCTCGATCGCACCGACGGTGGAGTGGGCCGATGTGGTGAAACGACCGAATATCTGGATCGCCGACGCCGCAGCGGCGAACCCGCTTCCGGCTCGAATCGAGGCACCGGTGCGCCTCGTGATCGGCCCCGAGGGTGGTTTTGCGCCGGGTGAGGTTCCCGCAGCCGTGCCCAGGTTCAGGCTCGCCGAGACCGTGCTGCGCAGCGAGACGGCCGCCATCGCCGCAGCGGTGGTGGCATTGGACCGGCTCCAGATGGGTCGGGGTGGTGGCGACGACGTTTGACTAGGCGCGACGTTGTGTCACGATGGATGGGGATGAGCGGCCTCCGCTTCCGCCAAGGCGCGAAAACGGATATAATTCCGCCGGTCTCTGCTGCGCTCGCCGCACGTTCCCCGTCTCTCACGAATGAGTTGTCGTGACGGTTCCCTCCATCACCGATATTCGCGTCATGGTGCCCAGCTACCACCTCGTCGTGGACCTGCTGGGTGAGAACGACGCTCACCTCCGTCAGATCGAGAAGGCCTTTCCCGAGGTGCGGATCGTGGCGCGGGGCAACCAGATCGATCTGCACGGTCCCGAGGAGCAGGCGATCGAGGCACGCACGGTGATAGACGAGCTCCTCGTCGTCGTCCAGGAGGGGCAGCGCCTCGATGAGGATCGGGTACGCCGGGTGATCGATCTCACCAAGGAAGCCGTACCGTCGCCCTCGGGCATCTTCACCGACTCGATCCAGGTGGGAAGGGGCAAGCTGGTACGACCCAAGACCCATGGACAGAAGACGTATGTGGATTCGGTGCGGGAACACACACTGGTGTTCGGCATCGGCCCGGCCGGGACCGGCAAGACGTACCTGGCAATGGCGTGCGCGGTCGAGGCGCTGGTCCAGGGCGCGGTACGCCGGATCATCCTGAGCCGGCCGGCGGTCGAAGCCGGCGAGCGTCTCGGGTTCCTCCCCGGCGATCTCGCCGCCAAGGTGGATCCCTATTTGCGGCCGCTGTACGACGCGTTGTATGAGATGCTCGGGCCCGACGAGACCAATCGGTCCATCGAGCGAGGGACGATCGAGATCGCTCCGCTGGCCTACATGCGCGGTCGCACCCTCAACGATGCCTTCGTGGTACTCGATGAGGCCCAGAACACGACCCCGCCGCAAATGAAGATGTTTCTCACCCGTCTCGGGTTCAATTCGAAGATGGTCATCACCGGCGACGTGACCCAAACCGATCTGCGCGAGGACCAGAGCTCGGGGTTGCGGGTCATCACCAAGGTTCTGCGTGGAGTCGACGGAGTCGATTTCATCGAGCTCACCGGCAAGGATGTGGTCCGTCACCGCATCGTCGCCGAGATCATCAAGGCATACGAGACGTGGGACGCGGGTGAGCAGCCCACCGGGGGCCAGGAGCGAACAGGACGCAAGCGGGGTGACGCCACGTGAGCTTCTTCACCAGGCGACCCGGCCTCGTCAACACCTTCATCATCGCAGTGACCATCGTGCTCGTTGCGGTGACGCTCACGCTCTTCCACGAAGAGCCGGAGAAGCCGCCTGAGCTGACCATAGGTCAGGAGGCTCCGCAGGACTTCTTCGCCAACGCATTCGTCGAGGTGCCCAACGAAGCGGCCACCGAGGAGGCGCGTCGCGCCGCCAGGTTGAACACTCAGGCCGTCTACGAGATCCGCCCCGAGATCGGCAGCCGCGTCGAAGCCAGGATTCGCCGTCTGTTCCAGGACATCAGAGATGGTGCATTCGGCGATCCGATCACAGAGCTGACACCCGATGGTGACGTGGTACCCACGACGTCGTCTTCAACGACGACGACGACCAGCACGACCACCACCACAGCTGCGCCGACCACCACCGCTGACGAGGGAGCCGGAGCCGGCGACGAGTCCACGACGACGTCATCGACGACGACGACCTCGTCGACGACCACGACGACGACGCTTCCCCGGATCGATCCGACCGACCAGGAAGCGGCGCTGCTCGTCGCATATCCGTTCTTCGCAGATGCGCTTCCGACGCTCATTGCGCTACATGAAGCTCATCTCGCCGCCGAGGAAGTGGGCGGTGATGGCTTCTACGACAACATCGAGGAAGCCGTGGTGCGAACGGCGCGCAGCTTCCTCGACAACGGCATCCGGGAGCTGACCGA
Source organism: Acidimicrobiia bacterium (assembly GCA_041608535.1). Taxonomy (GTDB): domain Bacteria; phylum Actinomycetota; class Acidimicrobiia; order Spongiisociales; family UBA5794; genus JBFISM01. Next base: position 15,843 of record JBFISM010000038.1, on the reverse strand, counting down.
CGTTCGCGCCAACATCCTGCTCTCTCCGCCGCGCATCTTCGTGCGTGATGTGGTGGGCGAGGCCGCAACCGAGCTCGACCAAGCCGCCGCGGTGGTGATCGCCAATGCGCTGGAGGCAAACGAGCTGCTGGACTCGGCAGCGACCGACGATGCGCGCACCAAAGCGGCCGAGGCGGTGGAGCCGATCGTCGAGACGTACACCATCGGAGAGCCCATCGTGCAGGAGGGTGAAGCCATCACCGCGCCGCAACTCGCGGCCATCGAGCGTCTCAATCTGCTCGACGCGGACCCCGGGACCTCACGGCGTGCCACGGGCACGCTCGGGGCATTTGCCGTCCTCATTTCTGCGCTGATCTTGTGGCGTATCGCCCCAACGCGCTGGAGCCAACCCAAGCACATGGCGCTGCTCGGGGTGCTGCTCGTGGTTGCCGCCGTGGTGTCACGGGTCCCCGAAGTCGTTGCGGCGGATGACCCGCAGCTTGCGTTCCTCATTCCTGGTGTGATGCTGGGATATGCCGCGGCGATCTTGTACGACCCGCGAACCGCCCTGCTCACCGCGATTCCGATGGCGGTCTTCACGGCGGTGTCCACACAGGATCCGGCCGTGACGGTGTATGCGGCAGTGGCCACCGTTGCCCCGGTGGCATTCGTCTCTGCTGTGTCCACTCGGCGCCAGCTCCGTCTGGCCGTCCTGCTCGGCGCCCTGGTACTCGCGCCGGTGGCGGCCGCCGTCAACTGGTTCTTCATCAGTTCGGAGGACATCGCCGCCGCTGCAGTCGCCGGTTTTGCCGGAGCGGTGATCGGAGGCTTCATCGGACAAGGGCTCGTCTCGTCCCTGGAGAACCTGTTCCGCATAACCACGACGGTGACGTTGCTCGATCTCACCGACCGCAATCATCCAGCGTTGCGGCTCATCGAGGACCGTGCTCCCGGCACCTTCAACCACTCGATCCTGGTCGGCAATCTGGCGGGTCGGGCCGCCCGGGCGATCGGTGCCGATCCGCTGTTCGCCCAAGCGGCGGCCTTCTATCACGATCTCGGCAAGACGGAGCACCCGCAATACTTCATCGAGAACCAGTTCGGTGTCTCCAATCCGCACGACGAATTGGACCCGGTCCAGTCCGCGGAGATCATCCGGCGCCACGTGCTCGACGGTCTTCGGCTCGCCCGACAATTCCGCATTCCGTCGGACGTCGCCGCCGGAATCGCTCAGCATCATGGCTCGGGATTGATGCGATACTTCTATCACCGGGCGATGGAGACCGACCCTGCGGTCGATCCTTCGCTGTTCCGGCACCATGGGGAGAAGCCGCAGCGCAAGGAGATGGCGATTCTCATGCTCTCGGATGCCGTGGAGGGGGCGGCGCGGGCGCTGGCGCAGCAGGAAGACCCGACCGCCGATTCGCTGAAGAAGCTCGTCGACTCCGTGGTGGGGGAGAAGCTCGAGGACGGTCAGCTCGACGAATCCGACTTGACCTTCGGCGATCTCACCAGGGTCAAGCAGTCACTGGTGCAGGCTCTGATCGGCTACTACCACACCCGGATCCCCTATCCCGGGTTCCCCGGGCCGCGGGCGGAGGGTGCGTGAACGTAGCCTTCTCGGACGAGCAGGACGATCCTCTCGAACCCAGCGATCTCGTTGATCTCGCCCTCGTCGTTCTCGAGCGTGAGGGTCTGCCCGGCGACACCGAAGTGGCGATCACGCTCGTCGACTCGGATCGGATCGCGGCACTCAATGCCGCACACCTGGGCAAGACAGGGCCTACCGACGTCTTGTCGTTCCCTTTGGAGCAGCTGACCCCGGGTGGGGCGCCTGCCGGCTCCCCCAACGGTCCACCGCTGGCGCTCGGTGACGTGCTGATCTGCCCGCAGGTCGTCCGCGACCGGGCCGACGGGGCAGGTGTAGATTTCGAGGATGAGATGGCGCTGATGGTGGTGCACGGGCTGCTCCACTTGCTCGGCTACGACCACGTGAACGACGAAGACGCAGAGCGAATGGAATCGAGGGAGAGGGATCTCCTGGCAGCCGTGGGCCGGAGGCGGCCGTGAATGCGCTGACCCTGGGGGTGGCTGCGATCATGGTGGTGGTGGCGGGCTGTATCCGCGCATCGGGCGCCTCGCTGGTGAGGACGTCGCGCGTCGATGCGCTTCGCGATGCGGCGGAGGGCGATGATCGGGCCGACAAGGTTGCGGAGCTGCTCGAAGATCGTGCGAGGCTGCAGCCGTCGCTTGCGATATTCCACGTGTCGCTCTTGGTGACGGCATCGCTGCTGGCCGGCTGGGCGGTTACGCGAATGTTCTCCGCAGGCACGCTGGTGGTGGCCATCATCGGGATTGCGCTCGTGTTGCTTCTCTTTGGTGATCTCATCCCGCGGAACATCGGACGTTCCCGTCCCCGGCTTCTGGCCTACCGGTTCGCCTGGTTGCTGCGGCCCGCAGTGGCGCTTGGAAGCGTCACGGTGGATCTGGTGGAGGTCGATGACGACGAGCACCGCCATGACGAGTCGGACGACGATGCCGAAGACGAGCGAGAGCTGATCTCGTCGGTGATCGAGCTCGGTGACACGCTGGTGCGCGAGGTGATGACCCCGCGCACCGACATGGTCACGCTCGCCGCCACCGACACCACAGACCTGGCCACGGATCTGGTCATCGAGGCGGGCCGGTCTCGCGTTCCGGTCATGGGCGATGGAATCGACGACATCGTCGGGGTGATCTACGCCCGGGACTTGCTCAAGCTGCTGGACGATGCCGAGTCGCCGCAACAGTGCCGTGGTGTTGCGCGACCGGCCTACTTCGTTCCGGAGACCAAATCCGTGCTCGAGCTCCTGCGGGAGATGCAGACCAATCAGGTGCATCTCGCCATCGTCGTCGACGAGTTCGGTGGCACTGCCGGTCTCGTCACGATCGAAGACTTGCTCGAGGAGATCGTCGGCGAGATCGTCGACGAGTACGACGACGAGGAACCCATGGTCGTCGAGGTGGACGGGGGCAGCTATCTGCTCGATGGAAGGGTGTCGATCGACGACCTCGAGCAGCTCATCGGGGTGATGCTGCCAGACGAGGAGTGGGACACGGTGGGCGGTCTCGTGCTCGGGCTGGCCGGGCGGGTTCCGGTCGAGGGAGAGCGATTCGAGTTGGATGGTCACGAGTTTGTCGCCGACCGGGTCCAGGGGCGTCGCATCAGCCGCGTCCGGCTCACCACCGCTCCGTGACCCGGTCAGGCATCGTCTCCGTCGTTGGACGACCCAACGTCGGGAAATCGACCCTGGTGAATGCTCTCGTCGGGGAGAAGGTGTCCATCACCAGTGCCCGCCCGCAAACCACACGGAACACCATTCGTGGTGTGCTGACCATCCCCGCCGACGGCGTCCAACTGGTCTTCGTCGACACCCCTGGGTTACACAAGCCCCGCACTGCCCTCGGAGAGCGCCTCAACAAGCTCGTCTACGGGTCGCTGGAAGACACCGATCTCGCGTTGTTCGTGGTGGCGGCAGATCAGCCCATCGGGCCTGGTGATCGGCTGATCGCCGAGCGGTTGCGAGCGGCACCCACGGCTGCAGTCGTGGCGGTCAACAAGATCGATCTCGTCGCACCCGCACAGATCGCCCGTCAGCTGGAGATCGCCGCAGCATGGGACATGGCTGCTTACGTACCGGTTTCCGCGACGCAGGCGGATGGGCTCGATCTGCTGCTCGGTGAGCTCACTTCGCGACTTCCCGAAGGGCCATATTGGTTCCCGCCCGGTATGAGCAGCGATCAACCCGATGCATTGCTCATTGCGGAGCGGGTCCGCGAGAAGTACCTGAGTCGGCTGCACAAGGAGCTCCCTCACTCGCTTGCCGTGGTCGTCGATGAAATCGAGCTCCGCGAGTCCGGGATGCTCTATGTGCTCGCAACGGTGTATGTGGAACGCGACTCGCAGAAGGGCATCGTCATCGGCAAGGGCGGCTCCGTGTTGCGTGCCGTTGGCGAGGAGGCGAGACCTGAGCTGGAGTCGTTCTTCGGCACGAGGGTGTACCTCGACTTGCGCGTCAAGGTCGAGCGCGATTGGCAACGTCGGGAACCGTTGCTCGATCGCCTCGGATTCTGACCCTCTCGTCCCAGCTTGGGTCGAGCGACTCAATCGCCGAGGAATGTGTAACAATTGAGACGTCGCGGTGTCCTACCTGTACAACCAGCATGTGTGACGACGAGACTCCTCCCTTCTCTCTCTCCAGACGATCGTTGTCACAATGAAAAGCGGGATCCTTCGGGGTCCCGCTTTTCTTCTTTCTCTTCGGCACCCACTCGGTATCCGTTTTCGCAGTTCACGCCGATATCTGGCAAAACGGACAGCAAACCAATTGCGGCTGGGCCACTCGACCTATTTGACCCAGATCGGCCTGGTTTCGTGTAAGGGTCTTGTGTGCCGTGTGTCTCACCCTTGACTGCAACGGTTTCGGGACGGAGCCGAGCAGGTGAAGCCAGATCGCAGCAGGGGGAGCTCTCTCCCCGGTGGGGGGCTGCGTACGGAGGCGGGGGTCGTTGAAGCCGCGACCCCCCGCCTCCACTTTTTTAGACAAAAGCTCAATAATTCCCGCGAAAACATGTAAGAATGCGCTCGCAGCTGTGTCATATCTGCAAATGCCAGAAGTTTGAACGCAACGGCGGGCCAACGACAGGTGGTGACGAGGTCGGACGGGTGCCTCCCGGTAGGGACCGGCCAGCGGCGGGAGGCAGCGCCTCCCGCCCCTCCACACCGCCCCACGAAATAGGTCGAGCAGAGGATGGTGGAGATCACCATCTGCTGTAGCGTTCGGCACGATCGAAAACAGGTAGGGATGGCCACACCACTTCCAGAGAGTGATGGGGAACTCGTACGGCTAGCCGTAGAGGGTCGACAAGACGCGTTCTCGGCGCTGTACGAGCGCTATTTCCAGGGTGTACTGGACTTTCTCACCCGCCTGTTGCGCAATCGTGAAGAAGCCGCGGACGTTGCCCAGGACACCTTCATCAAAGCGTTCGAGCGGATCGACACTCTCGAGAACCCGGACAAGTTCAAGAGCTGGTTGTTCACCATCGCCCATCGCAGCGGGCTCAATCGAATTCGAAGCTCGAAGCGAACTGCCCCTGGTTTTGCCGCTGCGGTCGACGATGACGAGCGCGCCACCATGGCCATCGCCGATGCCGATCCCTCCATCGATCCCGAACAAGTAGCCGCCATCCAAGAAGCGGCCGATATCGTGTGGGAAGCAGCTGCCGGTCTCGATCCCCGCACCTATACGGTCATGGACCTGCACATCCGGCAGGGTCTCGATTCGGCGGAGATCGCCGACGTGATGGGCGTCACCAAGGGCAACGCCTACACGATGGTGAGCCGGATGAAGCAGAGTTTCTCCAACACGCTCGCCACATATCTCCTCGTCCGGCGCGGGCGCACCGATTGTCCGAACCTCGCCCTCGTCATTCCCGACGACGTCGAGAAGATGACTCCGCAGCTGCGCAAGGCTGCCGACCGCCACGTGAACAAATGTGATCGCTGTGCCGAGAACCGGGTGCTCTACCTCGCGCCTGTGAAGCTGTTCGCCGCACTTCTGATGGTCCCTGTTCCTGCCGGACTCAAAGCCTCGATTTGGGGATCGGTGGTCGCCGCCGGTGCCGGCGCCACCGCCGGAGCAACTGCCTCCAAGGGTGGAGCGGCGCAGACACCGCCACCGCCCACGCCTGGTCCGCTGGCGACGGTTGCCTCTCTGGTCCAGGCACAAGCTCCGATCATTGGCGGGATTGCGGCTGCGGTCGCCCTCGTGCTCGGCGGTGCCTTCTTCGTCTCCAACAACGAAGCGGCTCAGCCCGGCGAGGCAACTGCAGCCGCCGCGGTCGCTGCGGCGCCCGGGGAGAGCGCCGGCGAAGGGCCCTTCACAGCCGGCCCCGGTAGCGAGGGCGTACTGCCGCTTGCGCTGCCCGACGAGACGACGACGACGAACGCCGAATTCGAGACGACGACGACCGTGGTTGCCACGCCGCCGCCGCCGACGAGCCCGCCCCCGACCGACCCACCCCCGACGAATCCGCCGCCGACGGCGCCCCCACCAACAACACCGCCGCCGACAACGGTTCCACCCCCGACGACGGTGCCACCGCCGCCGCCCCTCGTGGTCGGTGACGACGGGGCCGTGGTCGATGAGGACGACACCGTCACAATCGCAGTGCTCGCCAACGACACCGGCGACGTCGATCCGAGTTCGGTGCTCGTGAGCGCGGCTCCGGCGAACGGTGTGGCCGCGGTCACCGCCGGCCAGATCTCGTACACACCGGACGCAGACTTCTTCGGAACCGACGAGCTGTCCTACTCGGTGGCCACCACCGACGGTCAGGCGGCCAGCGGTCGCGTCACCGTCTCCGTGCGCTCCGTGAACGACCTCCCGGTGGTGCCGGGACCGAACGACCCATCGGTCGACGAAGACGGCGTGCTCACCTTCGAGCCGCTCGACGGCGCGGTCGATGTCGACGGGGACACGTTGGTGATGAGTGGTCTCGATGCAGTGAGTGCCGCCGGAGGCACCCTTGCCGAGGGCAGCATCATCTACACGCCGCCGGCCGATTTCAACGGCACCGACACCTTCTCATACACCGTTTCGGATGGAAGCAGCGAGACAGTCGTCACGGTCGAGGTTGTGGTTGCGCCGGTGCCGGATCCGCCACGGGCTCCGGCAGGTGGCACCCGCGTCGCCATCGACGAAGACGACGAGGCCGCGTTCGATCTGCTTGCCGGTTGGACAGATCCCGATGGTGACACCTTGAGCGCCGCCGCGGGCACGTTCGCCACCACCGCCGGTGGCTCGGTCGTGGTGGCTGCGGATGGCACCGCGGTGTACACACCTGCCGCCAACTACAACGGAACCGACAGCTTCGAGTATGCGGTCAGCGACGGCAGCTTGCAGACTGCGGTGACGGCCGACATCACGATCGCCGCCGTCCCCGACGCACCGGTGCCACCGGAGAACGACATCGTCATCCCCGGTGTGGAGGACGCAACGGCGTTCGGTGACGTGCTCTCCGGTTGGACCGATCCTGAAGGCGACGCGATCAGCGCCGTGCCGGCAACGCTGGTGACAGACGCAGGTGGATCCGTGACCATCGACAGCGACGGGTCTGTCAGCTACACGCCGCCGGCGGACTTCAACGGCGAAGACGGCTTCGACTATGAGGTCGAAGACGGGGTCGACAGCTCCGTGGCACACGCCGTGATCGACGTGGCTCCGGTGAATGACGATCCCGAGGCCGACGATGCCAGCTTCGACGTCGACGAGGACACCGCCATTGGCACTGTGCTCGGTGTGGTGACGGCAACCGACATCGACGGTGATGCGATCACTTTCACTCCGGACGGCGAGACGGTGGCGATCGATTCCACCGGCACGGTGTCCGTGGTAGGCGAAATCGACTTCGAGGCCGCATCGACGATCGTCCTGCAGAGCACCGCCGACGATGGCAACGGTGGTACTGCCGCCTTTGCGGTGACCATCACCGTGAACGATGTCGACGAAGCGCCCGAGGTGGACGATGCCACCTTCACGATCGACACGGAGATGGACGACGGCGACGTCATCGGAACGGTGACGGCCGTCGACCCGGAGGGTGCGGCTGTGACCTTCTCGATCGTCGACGACACCGAGGACGTCGAGATCGACGCCGCCAGCGGTGTGCTCACCATGGGCGACGAATACTCGGATGACTTCCCCGCTTCGATCACGGTGCAGGTCACCGACCGGAGTGGCTTGGCGGCCACGGCCACGGTCACCTTCGATGTGGTCGATGCAACGGCGCCCGTGATCGCCGATCTGGCCACCAGCGAGGTGTCCATCTTCGCTCCCACACCGGCGGGGCTCACGTGCACCGACGGTGCAGTCATCGCCGTCATCACGGCGACCGTGAGCGACGAGCACGGTGTCATCGAGTCCGCCACTCTCTCGTGGGTCGCCGCCCCGGACGACGATGATGACGACGACGAAGATGGCGACGATGACGGTGACGATGGCGACGACGATGACGACGATTTCGTTCCGATCCTCGGCGAGGTGCCGGTCGAGATCGTCGCCGGTCAGCTCACCGGAGTGTTCTCCTGGGGTGAAGCCCTCGAAGTGGACAGTCTCGCCGTCGACTTCACGCTGACCGTGGCCGACGACTCTGGGAACACCGCCGAACAGACCGGTCTCAGCATCACTGTGCAGCGCTGCGGCGGCGACGACGACTGAACCGAGGGAACGGTTCTCGTCCGGCTCTCAACCGGCGATCTCGTCGAGACGGGTCGCCACCGTGGTGTCTTTTTCCGAGAGGGCCTGCGACGAATGCGTGGTCAGCGCGATGGCTACTTTGTTCCACCGAATGTCGATGTCTGGGTGATGGTCGACCACCTCGGCAGCGATGCCGCAGCGCACTACGAATCCGAGCGCTTCGCTGAAGTCCTCGAACACGAAGGTGCGTGAGATCGTTTCCCCGTGGAGCTGCCAATCAGGGTGTTGCTCGAGGAATGCAGTACGGGCGTCGTCGGAGAGTGGGGCATCTGAGAGGGTCATGGGCGCAGTATCGGAGACGGTCCGTGCGATCGCAACAGGCTGCGCAGCGGTCCCCGGGATGGCGGACCGGGAACGGTACCCTGGGGTCCGCTGGCAAGCCCGGGGTGGCGATGGCGATCCGACACGATCAGGGGATAGTGCTCCGTAGCTATCCGTTCGGCGATGCCGATCGTGTCGTCGTGTTGCTCAGTCCGAACAACGGAAAGCTGCGCACCGTGGCCAAAGGGGTTCGCAAGACGAAGAGCCGCTTCGGCGGCCGGTTGGAGCCCTTTTCCCACGTCGATCTCGTGCTGTACGAGGGTCGTAACCTCGACACGATCACCCAGGTGTCGATCATCGAGCCGTTCCATCGGCTGCGTGGCGATCTCGACCGAGTGGTCACGGCCGGCACCATGCTCGAGGTGACGGATCTGGTGGCCCAGGAGAACGAATCGTCGGTGCGGCTGTTCCTGCTGTTGCAGCGTGGACTCCGCGCCCTCGACGGTCCCGATCCCCACCCCGATCTGGCCACTGCATTCCTGCTGAAGACGGCCGACATCGTCGGGGTGTCGCCGGCGCTGGCGAGTTGCGCCGGGTGCGGCAGACGGGACGGCCTCACCAGGTTCAGCTTTCCGGCCGGAGGGGCGTTGTGTGAGCGGTGCCGTACCCAAGGGGCCTATACGCTTCGTCCCGGGCTCACCGACTATCTGGCGTCCTTGCTCGGGTCCGATATCGTCGATCTGCCCACGCTCGATCCTGCGCTGTCGGCGGATGCCATGGGCGTGGCGCGGCGATTCTTCGAGTACCACTTGGAGCACCGGCTGGTGTCGCTCGCCGTGCTCGATGGCTGACACGGCCTCGCTGCTCGCCGGCATCGATCCCGCCAGGGTGCCTCGCCACGTCGGGCTGATCCTCGATGGCAATGGTCGATGGGCCAACCAGCGCGGATTGCCGCGGACCGCTGGTCATGCCGCAGGCGAGGCAGCGCTGTTCGACACGATCGAGGGAGCCATCGAGCTCGGGATCGAGTGGGTCACGGCGTACACGTTCTCCACCGAGAACTGGTCCCGGTCCGCCGAAGAGGTGGAGTTCTTGATGTGGTTCAACGAGGAGGTGCTGGTCCGGCGTCGTGATGCGTTGCATGCGCAGAACGTGCGGATCTGGTTCGCCGGTGAGAGGGACGATCCGCGCGTGCCCGAGCGCAATCGCACGCTGATGCGCGACGCGGAGGTGATGACGGCGGGGAACACCGCTCTCGATGTGGTCTTCGCTTTCAACTACGGATCGAGGGCGGAGATCGTGCGAGCGGTGCGTAGCATTGCCGCAGCGACGGTGGCCGGGGAGTTGGCCGTTGCGGACATCGACGAGTCGGTGGTGGCGCAGCATTTCTACGTGCCGGCCATGCCCGATGTCGACCTCGTCATCCGCTCGTCGGGGGAGCAGCGCTTGTCCAACTTCTTGTTGTGGCAGGCGGCGTACGCAGAGTTCGACTTTCCCGGCATCCTCTGGCCGGACTTCGATCGCCACCGTCTTGCCGAGGCGATTCGCCGCTACCAGCAACGCGATCGCCGCTTCGGCGCGGCGGTCGACGCCCCTACACCCATCACACCCGGCGAGTGATGCAGCTACCAGAGCGACGCCTATGATCTTCGCTCACCGCCGCCTCGCCCCTCGGGTACGCCGACCAGGATCGAAACATGCCTGCTGATTTCGACACCATCGTGAATCTGGCGAAGAAGCGCGGGTTCGTGTTCCAGAGCTCGGAGATCTATGGCGGGTTGCGATCGGCCTACGACTACGGGCCGCTCGGGGTGGCGATGCTGCGCAACGTGAAGGACCAGTGGTGGCGGTCGCTGGTGCAGCTGCGGCCGGATGTCGTCGGGATAGATTCGGCCATCCTGCAAGCGCCACAGGTGTGGGAGGCCTCCGGCCACGTCGCCTCGTTCAGCGATCCGCTCGTCGAGTGCACCAACTGCAATACCAGATACCGGCTCGACAAGCTGGAAGATGCAGACCAATGCCCGGCGTGTGGGACACGCGGATCGTTCACGGATCCTCGCGAGTTCAACCTGATGTTCCGCACCCACATGGGTCCCGTGGAGAGCAGCGACAACGTCGTCTATCTGCGGCCGGAGACGGCGCAAGGGATCTTCACCAACTTCGAGAACGTGCGGCGCACTGCCCGGCTCAAGCTCCCGTTCGGCATTGCGCAGATCGGCAAGTCCTTTCGCAACGAGATCACACCCGGCCAGTTCGTCTTTCGCACTCGTGAGTTCGAGCAGATGGAGATGGAGTACTTCTGCCATCCGGACGAAGCCGACAAGTGGCTGGAGTACTGGCTCGACGAGAGGATGAGGTGGTACCTCGATCTCGGTATGACCGAGGAGCGGGTGAGGCTGCGTGCCCACGAACCGGAGGAGCTGGCTCACTATGCAGCTGACACGTACGACGTCGAGTACGAGTTCCCGTGGGGCTGGGACGAGTTGGAAGGCATCGCCAACCGCACCGACTTCGACCTACGGCAGCACAGCGAGCACAGCGGGAAGGATCTGCGTTACTACGACCAGGAAGCGGACGAGCGCTTCTATCCCTACGTCATCGAACCGGCCGGTGGTGCCACCCGCACGACGTTTGCTTTCTTGATAGACGCGTATGACACCGAAACCGTCAACGACGAGGAGCGCACAGTGCTGCGGCTCGACCCGCGGCTCAGCCCTATCAAGGTCGCGGTGCTCCCGCTGTCGAAGAAGGAGGACCTCGTTGCGGTGACCGAGGAGGTGGCTTCGATGGTTCGCCCGCTGTGGGACACCGAGGTCGATGTCACCCAGGCCATTGGCCGGCGCTACCGCCGCCAGGACGAGATCGGCACCCCGTACTGCGTGACCGTCGATTTCGACACGTTGGACGACAAACAGGTCACGGTGCGGCATCGCGACACGATGGCGCAGGACCGGATCCCCATCGAGGGTGTTGTCCGCTACCTCGAGGAGCGGCTTCCCTAGCGCACCTGAGCACCGGCTCGGATGTACGCCACAGATCCACGGATGATGCGAGGACCGAATCGGGGTCCCGGTACAATCGGCGCCTAGTGGCGTATGCACGCGAAGACATCGATGCCGTCCGGCAACGCACCGACCTGAGCGAGCTGGCCGCCGAGGTCACCAAGATCAAGAAATCGGGTCGCTCCGTGATGGCGGTGTGCCCGTTCCACAACGAGAAGACACCATCGCTGTCGATCGATCCCGCTCGTGGTCTCTTCCATTGTTTCGGTTGCCAGAAGAGCGGTGACGTCTTCGACTGGGTGAAGGAGACCCAAGGGGTCGACTTCGTCGGTGCGGTGGAGCTACTGGCGCGCCGCGCCGGGGTGACGCTCACCCAGAGCCCCGCCGAGAGCAGACGGCGTGGCCATCGTGAGCTCCTCGTGGCCGCCGTGGCCGATGCCGTGGCGTTCTACACCGACCGGCTCAAGGTGGCACCCGATGCGGGTAACGCCCGCGCCTATCTGCGCACCCGCGGTTACGAGACGGACGTAGTGGACCACTTCGCCCTCGGGTACTCACCGGACGAATGGGATGTGCTGACCAGACACCTCCGCAGCAAAGGGCACACCGAGAAAACGCTCGTCGATGCCGGACTCAGCTCGCGTTCGCGGCGCGGCACACTCATCGACAGGTTCCGTGGGCGCGTGATGTTTCCCATCTACGACCTCCGCGGGGATCCGGTGGGGTTCGGCGCTCGGCTGCTCGACGGTGACGGACCCAAGTATCTCAACTCGCCTGAAACGCCGATCTACCGCAAGTCACATCTGCTCTACGGGCTGAACTGGGCGAAGAGCGAGATCGTGCGTGCCAACGAGGCGGTGGTTGTCGAGGGTTACACGGACGTCATCGCATTCGCCCTCGCCGGGCGGCCCATCGCAGTTGCTACGTGTGGGACGGCGCTGGTGGACGATCATCTCGATCTGTTGCGGCGTTTCACCCCGCGCATCGTCCTGGCCTTCGATGCCGACGCCGCGGGTACCGGTGCCGCGCTACGTGGGTTCGACAAGTCGATGCCCGGCGACCTGGAGCTGCGGGTCACTGCACTGCCGCCGGGTATGGACCCCGCCGACCTCGTCGGGGCTGGACGCAGCGCCGAGTTGCTGGACAGGATCGCCGCCTCGCGGCCTTTGCTCGAATTCCGAATCGAAGAGGAACTGAAGGGCTTCGATCTCACCGAGACCGAGGCCCGCGCCAGGGGAGCCGCTGCGGCCGCAAAGCTCGTGGCCCTTCATCCGGACCCGGTGGTACGCCACGAGTATGCGGTGCTGATCTCCCGTGAGACCGGGGTGGAACTCGATGTTGTCGAGAGCGCCGTTGCCCGTACCCGGCCTCGAGCATCGACTGCGAAGATCGCCCCGGAACGGAGACAGGAGCGGCTCACCGGCCAGCAGAAGGCCGAACAGGAGTTGTTGCGGTCGCTCCTCGCCAACGATTCGACTCTGCGCAGGTACCAGCTCGACCCGTCCTGGTTCACGGACGATCGACTCCGCCGCGGGTTCGAGCGCATTGCCGGCCCGATCCTGGCCCTCGAGCCCGGTCAGCCCCCGGACCTCGGGGCGCTTCTCGCCGAGCCCAAGGACGACGTGACGTCCATGTTGACTGCGCTGGCGCTCGAGGATCGCATGTTGTCTGCGCCGGACGGAATTGTCGATAAGCTGCGACTCGGAGCCTTGGATCGCCAGATCAAAGAGCTGCGGAACCGGCTGGACGGCATGACGCCGGAAAGCGACCCCCAGGCTTATTCCGCAGCATCTGAGCAGTTGATAGCTTTGGAACAATCTCGTCGAGAGTTGAGAGGCCACCGGTGACAGAGTCCGTGCATGCAGCGTTCGCTGCGCTGGTGAAGCGTGGCCGCCAACGCGGCTTTCTGGTGATGACCGAGGTCCAGCAGGATCTCGAAGATGCCGAAGCGCCACCGGAAGCTTTCGACGAGGTTTTCCTTGCGTTGCGGGAGGCGGACGTTCAGATCCGCGAGGATTCCAACGACGCCCTTGCGGCCACCGAGCTCAGCAACGACGAGCTGGTGCATGTCTCGGATCCGGTGCGGATGTATCTCCAGGAGATTGGTCGCTACCCGCTGCTCACCTCGCAGCAAGAGGTTGAGCTCGCGCTGCAGATGGAGAGCGGCATTCGCGCCGAGGAGAAACTGGCCGATGCCGTCGCCTCGCTGCCGGTCAACGAGCGGGTGATCCTCGAACGCGCCACCCGCCAGGCGGATCGGGCGAGGAAGCGGTTGGTCGAGGCGAACCTGCGCCTCGTCGTGTCGATCGCAAAGAAGTACGTGGGGCGGGGCCTATCGCTGCTGGATCTCATCCAGGAGGGCAACTTGGGGCTCATCCGTGCGGTCGAGAAGTTCGACTATCGCAAGGGATTCAAGTTCTCGACATATGCGACCTGGTGGATCCGGCAGGCGGTCACCAGGGCGCTCGCCGACCAGGCACGCACCATCCGAGTGCCCGTTCACATGGTCGAGACCATCAACAAACTGGCCAGAGCGCAACGCACGCTCATGCAAGAGCTGGGCCGGGAACCGACGATCGAGGACATCGCGAACGAGCTGGAGATGGAGCCGGATCGGGTGACCGAACTCCGTCGCATCGCGCAGGATCCGCTGTCCCTCGAGTCGCCACTCGGCGAGGAGGACGATTCCACTCTCGGCGATCTCGTGCAGGATGCCGACGCCGATGTTCCCGTGGAAGCGGCGTCGTTCCGGCTCCTCCAGGAGTATCTCAACCTCGCTTTGGAAGCGCTCAACGAGCGGGAGCGGCAGGTGCTGATCATGCGCTTCGGGCTCGCCGACGGCAAGATCCGCACGCTCGACGAGGTCGGCAGCCACTTCCGGGTCACCCGGGAGCGAATCCGCCAGATCGAGACCAAGGCGCTCGCCAAGCTGCGGCAACCCGCCCGCGCCAAGCGTCTCGAGGGGTATCTCGAAGGAGCCTGAACCGTGGCCGGCTACCTCCCTGCCGGGGGAGGGCCGCTCGACTGTTTGCGGAGGAGGTCGCTCACGCTGCGGATGCCGTCGCCGAGCAACCGCAACGCTTGCTCCCGGGGCGCCTCGGTGGCGGCGGCGATGTCTGCAAATTGGGGATTCTCCTGGGCTCTCTCCCACATGGCCATGAGCTCCTCATAGCGCTCCCGCCCGGCTCTCGTTCCGAGCACGTAGCCGATTCCGGCGCCGATGACCAGACCAAGCCTGAATCGCATGCCGGTCATTGTGGCAGCGGATCGGCTCAGATGTGGCGAGTCGGTGGCAGCTGGGGCTGTGATACCATCCCACCCGCTTGTGGCCAGCGGCACTCCCCGCTGGAAACCATTCCGGGGTAGCTCAATCGGCAGAGCGTCGGACTGTTAATCCGCAGGTTGTGGGTTCGAGTCCCACCCCCGGAGCTCCATCGAAACCCTTGCTGGTCAGGGGTTTCGGCGCGTTCTGGGCTCGAGCGAGACGACCTCTCCGAGATCATGAGTGATGCAGCGGTGTGCCGGAGGTCATACATCCTGAGCCCCGGGTCGATGCGGGCGGCGTCGAGGGTGGGGGTCCACACGGCGCGGCGGAAAGTTCGACGCGCGCATGGGCCCGCCCTTGGGTGCGGTACATAGCAAGGCATGCGTGTCGAGGTCCGCGAGGTGCACTCCGAGGTTCTCGGCGAGCCAGGATGGTGTCACGACGGTTCGCGTGCGGTGGGACTTGGGTGCTCCGAACACCAGTTGACCGCGACCCTCCGTTGCGGCTTCGGAAACCCTCCGTCGGAGCGGGTCAACGTTGGCTGCCCGGAGGGCGGTGAGCTCGCCCCAGCGGAGGCCGACCCAGGCGAGGATCTCGATGACGAGACCAGCTCCGGGTTGGTGTTGTTCGGCGGTGTGGGCGAGGTGGGCGACTTGGTGGGCGTCGAGGAAGCGTTGCTGGCGTGGTCGGTCGGTGGGGACCTTGACGCCGGTGACGCGGTTGCGACCCAGGATGCCGTCGGTGACGGCGGTGCCGAGGGCGGTGCCGAGGAGTTGGCGGGCTTGGCGGATCCGCGATGCGGAGAGCCCTTCGTCGGCCCTGGCGGCGATCCATTCCCGCCCGTCGGCGGGTGCGATGCGTCGTAGCTCCACGGGCCCGAAGGCGGGGAGGATGCGGGATCGCAGCAGCGACTTGTAGCCGGCGCGGGTCTTGGGTTTGATGTCGAGACCGGGGAGCCAGGCCTCTACCCATTCAGTGAACGTGGCTTGCCCGGCGGAGGGGTCGTTCCACAGCCCGCGGTTCAACTTGGATAGTTCGC
>JBFISM010000037.1:0-27968 GCA_041608535.1 Acidimicrobiia bacterium | reverse complement strand
GCCTGTGGTTGTTCATGGTGGTCGTGATGGGCCATTGGGCCGAGCACCTCATCCAGGGCGCCCAGATATGGCTGCTCGACATGCCGCGGGCGCAGTCCCTGGGCGGTTTGGGTTTTCTCGCGCCTGTGCTCGTCAGCTCAGAGGGCCTTCACTTCGGTTTCGCCATCACGATGCTGACCGGGCTGGTCCTGCTGCGCCCCGGCTTCACGGGCACATCACGCAAGTGGTGGAACGCCTCGCTTGCGTTGCAGGGGTGGCACTTCATCGAGCACTCGGTGCTGTTGGCGCAAGTCGTCGTGGGGGCGAACCTGTTCAGCTCGCCGGTGCCGATGTCCCTTCTGCAGCCGTTCGTGCCCCGCGCCGAGCTGCACCTCCTCTACAACTTGGCAGTGTTCGTGCCCATGGTGGTGGCGATGTGGCTCCACACACGACCCCAGGACGCACACAGCGCAGCCTGCACGTGCGGTCTTGCCCCACCGGCCAAGACACCGGCCGTCACCGCCGCAGGCTGAGACAGCCGCCTGTCCCCGGCGGTGACGGCCACCCCGTACGCTCGGTGGATGGGGAATCGAGTGTGCCTATTCGCCGCGTATACGTAGCGAACAGGCACACTCGTCGCTGACTATGGCCGGTCGAGCCCGAACTCGTAGGTCCCGCTACCCGAGAAGCTGCGGACCTCCCAGAGGTAGTAGCCGCTCGTTCCGGTGTAGGTGATCTCCTCGACGCTGTCGGCCGACGTGCTCGATGCGACCACGGTCCACCAGAAGAACGTCCACTTCCACAGGTACAGGTCGAAGTCGGTGCCGGCGGGTCCCACGAGGCAGCCCTCGTGCGTTCCGGCTCCGCTGAAGTACCAGGATCCGTTCGGCTCGATCTCGTTGTCACCGGCTCCGGTGAGAGTGCCGTCGTAGATCTCCGCGTTGTCGCAACCGTCGGTGGGCGGCGGTGACGGCGGTGGAGGCGGCGGGGGTGGTGGTGATCCGCCGTCCGTGCCGACGTACAGCAGCAGATTCGGCGAGCCCGAACCGATGCCGGTGAGCTCGCCGGTCGTGGCGTTCGCCACGATGCCGTTGGCCACCGTGGCCGGTGCCGCGTTCGGGTTGTCCTCCAGGTAGATGGCAGCACCACCGGCGACGTGAGGTGACGCCATCGACGTCCCGCTCAGCGTTGCCGTGGCGCTGTTCGACGTGTACCAGGCGGACGGGATGTTCGATCCGGGAGCGAAGATGTCGAGGCACGTCCCGAAGTTGGAGAACGACGCTCTCGCATCGCTGGCAGTCGTGGCGCCTACGGTGATCGCATCCGGCTCCCGAGCAGGCGATGCGGTGCAGGCGCTCCTGGAGCTGTTGCCCGCCGCAACGACGAAGGTCACCCCATCAGCGACGGCGTTGGAGACCGCATTGTCGAGGGCCGTCGATGCGGGTCCACCGAGACTCATGTTGGCCACGGCGGGGGAGACATGATTGACCGCAACCCAATCGACACCGGCGATGACGCCCGAGGTGGTCCCCGAGCCGTTGCAGCCGAGCACCCTCACCGCATGGAGCACCACGTCAGGAGCGACCCCAAAGGTCGCGCCACCGACCGTCCCCGCCACGTGTGTCCCGTGACCGTGGCAATCCTCGGCGCTGCCACCCACGAAGCTCACTCCGTTGCCCATGCGTCCGGTGAACTCGTTGTGGGTGCTGCGAATACCGGTGTCGAGCACGTAGGCATGTACTCCGGCACCCGTGCCAGATGCGACGAACGCCCCATCGAGGGGCAGATCCCGCTCGTCGATTCGGTCCTGACCCCACGTGAGATCGATCGACCGCAGCGTGTCTGCTTCGATGTAGGACACGGCGGGGTTGTCCCGCAGCCTCTCGACCGCAGCATCACTCAGCACCGCGGTGAAACCTCGTATCGCCTGGCGATAGCGGAACTTCACCCGGCGCTCGGCCGGTTGACGCTGGTCGTCGTTGCGCAACTCCGGAACGGTACGAATCACCGCATCGGCGTCGACGCTCTCCTTGAGGACAACGATGTAGCGGCCTGCGATGACATCGCCCGTCTCGGCGCGCATGACAGGTGCACGCTCGATGTCGCGCATCGATTCGCGGGTGGGGCGATGGTTGTCCCCGGCGGTGGCCACAGCCGGCAGCATGGTGACCAGAGCAACCACGAGTGCGGTCAGTGTGCGTCGTGTTCGCACGGATCCTCCTCTCGGTTGGAGGAACCGTCTGCGACCGAAACCGGCACTCCCGTGCCGGCCCTCCGTACGACCCGTCTACCTGTTGCGCTCGGCAGCCGGTCCTCAGCGCCTTTGGCCAGCGCCATGGTTCAACATAGCGATCCGGTGCCGCAGGCGCTGGGTGTTTCTGGATGTGATCGATCGATCGTGCTCGGCAGAATCAGGCGCTCCCGCGCCAGCCGGCTACCTGCTCGTTCCAGGACTGTCTGGTGACGACGGTGCACTCCTGCTGCAGCAGCGCATAAAAGGCGTCGCAACTTCCGCCCAGTCGATACTCGGCGGCCGAAATCGTGTCGAACTGGAACACGTTGGCTCCGACCGTGGCGAGAAAGAAGTCGGGTCCGGGCGGCTCGGCCAGGTTCTCGATGACGCCCAGATCGGTGAAGTCGACGATGGCTCGTCCGTTGGCTATGCGGACACTGGCGAAGGATCGCGTCGTCTGCTCGGAGAAGAACGAAGTGAAACCCAGCTCTGCCTCGGCGGCGTCTGGTCCGAGCACCATCTCTTCCAAGGTCTTGGTGAGCACGAGATCGGTTTCGGGGACCTCGCGGTAGACAAAGGTGTCCGGGTTGGGAGTGGTGCTCGAACCACACGGGTAGTAGATACGCAGGACGGTCCCCGACCCAGGTGGCGGAACGGGCTCGCTGCACACACCGCCGTCGCCGAATTGGGGCGAGATGGTGGTGGGCGCGGTGTCTCCGATCCTCGTCGTCGTGGTGACCGGTGATTCGTTTCCGGCAGCTACCGGTGTCGTAGCGGTGGCGTCAGCCCCGAAACCGGTCGGTGCGGCGACGTTGTCGGGAGGGCGGATGATGCGCAGGAACGCACTCAACACGACGAGGGCGAGCACCACGGTCACGGCGGTGAGCAGCGCGTTTTGCAGGTACTGCAGGATGCGGGGATTCATGCGTGCTGAACGATAAAGCGCACCACGAGTTGTGCCGCCGTTTTGGCCCGGCTAGATCCACGCCTCTTCGCGGTAGCGGCGGCGCACTCGTGGCCATTCCTGGGCCAGCATGCTCCACAACGTGTGGTCGAGCCAGAGGTGGCCCACTTTGACGTCCTCGCGCAAGGTGCCCTCGAGCTGGAACCCGAGCTTCTCGGCGACCCGCTCCGAGGGTCGGTTGCCGACGGCGATCCGTAGCGTCACCCGGTGCATCACGAGGTCCTCGAAGGCGAATTGCAACACCCTCGCCCCGGCTTCGGTGGCCACGCCCTGAGCGGTCTCATCGGTACGCACCCAGTAGCCCACTTCTCCGACCGCATTGGGTCGAGAGGTGTACCACACCGACATGTTGCCGATATGGCGCTCGGGCTGGTCGATACCTCGAATCGAGAAGTCGAAAGCCCGTCCTTCGCTCCACGCCGAAGCCGATTCGCGGATGTACTGGTGCGTCACCGACTTGGCGTAGCGCTCGTTGGCCCAGGGCAGATACGCGCTCAGTTCGGGCAGCGAAGCGAGCACAGCCTCGTGCACGGAGGTCGCATCCCGCCGCCGGAAAGGGCGCAACACGAACCGTGGCGTGTACAGCTCGGTCGACGTGGGCGGAGCCATGAGATGCGAAGCCTATCGCCACGCCACCGTGCGGTCACACGGAACGAGATCGGCGCTCGCCTGGCGGTGTTGCGGTGCCGACCTATGCTCCTTCGATGGCCGATATCTGGGATCGTTTGCGGGACCTCCCTCCGGTCCCGGTGCGTCACGCGTCCCACTCGGCCGTGCTGATACCGCTCTACGAGGATGATGCCGGTGTGGTGCGGATCGTGCTGACCAAACGCCCCGAGTCCATGCGCACGCATCCGGGGGACGTCGTCTTCCCCGGCGGTCGTATCGAGCGTGGAGAGGATGCGGTGGCGGCGGCGCTGCGGGAAGCATGGGAGGAGATCCGGCTGCCGCACGATGCCAGCACGGTGCTTGGGGGGCTGGAACCGGTGACGACCAGGGTGCGCACGAGCTGGATCGTGCCCGTTGTCGCCAGGATCGAGCGACCCCGGCGCTTTGTACCCGACCCGGCTGAGGTCGAGCTGATCCTCGAACCCGCGCTCGACGAGTTGCTCGACGAAGAGGGGTGGCGTCAGGAACGGTGGATGGGTCGGAAGCTCTGGTTCTACGAGTTCCCCGAAGCCACCCTGTGGGGGGCCACGGCACGGATGGTGCGCGAGCTGCTCGATCTGGTGCGGTCCGTAGAGGTCGAACGCTCCTGACGTCACGACGGCCGACGCACCGCTCTCGTAAGATCGCTCGATGGAATCGCTGCACGACAAGGTCGCAGTCGTCACCGGCGGCGCCAGTGGCATCGGCGCGGCTCTGGTTCGCCGTTTTGTCGACGAGGGGATGCAGGTCGTAGCCATCGATCTCGACGAGGTCAATCTTGCCGAGACGACGGCGGCCACGGGCGCAGCCGGAAGAGTTCTGGACGTCACCGACGAGCCGGCGACACGGGCCGTCGTCGCCGAGGTCGAGGACGACTTCGGCCCGATCGACCTCTTCTGCTTCAACGCCGGCATTGCCACCATGGGTGGGATCGAGGTGAGTGATGAGGCCTGGCAGCGAACGTGGGATGTGAACGTGATGTCGCACGTCTATGGGTTGCGAGCGGTGCTGCCCTCCATGCTGGCCAGAGGGCAGGGGCATCTTCTCCACACCGCATCGGCCGCCGGATTGCTGACCAACATCGGGGCGGCGCCGTACTCGGTGACGAAACACGCGGTGGTGGCGTTGGCCGAGTGGTTGGCCGTGACCTACGGCGACGCCGGTATCACCGTCTCTTGTCTGTGCCCGCAGTTCGTCGACACACCCATGCTCGCCGAGCTGGCAACGACGCCGGGCACGCAGCGGTGGGTGCAGGGCGTGGCGCTCACCCCCGACGAGGTGGCGAGCGCCGTCGTCGCGGGCCTGCTTGCGGGTCGCTTCCTCATTCTCCCCCACCCCGAGGTTGCCACCTACTTCCAGAACAAGGCGAACGACTACGAGCGCTGGCTCGGTGGCATGCGCAAGCTGCAGCGAAGTCTCGATGTCCCCGTCGCGGAGCCCTGACACTCGCAAGCGGGTGCACCGATACAATCGACTCATGCCATCAGCCGCCACATACACCGTCAAGTTCCGGGAATACGCCGAGGCCATCTGGGAGATCGAGGAGGAGGGCATCCCCGTGATCCAGGCGAGGATCGCCGATTGGCTGGGTGTCTCCAGGGCCGCCGTCTCGGAGATGATGAAGCGGATGGAGCACGAGGGGCTCGTCGAGACGAACCCTCAGATCAAGCTCACCGAAGAGGGCCGCCATCTCGCCGAGGTGATCGTCCGCCGGCACCGGTTGGCCGAACGTTTCCTCTCCGAGGTGCTCAAGCTGCCATGGGACAAGGTCCACGGCGAGGCCGAGGTGTGGGAGACGATGATCTCCGATGATGTCGAGCGAGCGATGTGGGAGGCGATGGATGATCCCAAGACGTGTCCCCATGGCAATCCCATCCCGGGCGCCGGATACAAGCCGCCCAAGATGAAGCCGATGGCGGAGATGGAGGTCGGGGAGGGTCTCGAGCTGGAGCGTATCTCGGAGGAGTTGGAGCTGGATGCCGAGATGATGGGCTTTCTCGATCAGTCGGGACTCCGGCCGGGTGCCGCAGTCGAGCTGGAGCGGCGCGACCCCCATGGAGCCCTCACCGTCCTGGTGAATGGGATGCGGGTGGGTGTCGGCGTGTTCGCCGCCGAGCGGCTCTTCGTCGCCACCGGTTGACATCGGGATGAACCCGACGCTGGCCGATCTCGCCCACGACTACTGGCAGTGGCACCTAGCGGAGCACCCGACGACGGCGCTGTTCTACGCCGACTACCGGTATGTCGATCAGATCGAGGACCTGTCGCGACAAGCCGAGGACGATGCCATTGCGCAGCTCGATCGATTTGCAGCTGCTGCCGCGGCTGTCGATCCCTCGGGCCTCTCTGCTGACGAGGCCATCACTCGTAGCGTGCTGCTGCACGAGACCCGCACCACCGCCGACGAGCTGCGTTCGAGGATGGCCGAACTGGCCGTCGACCCATTCGGCGGGCTGCACGTTCAGCTCCTCCAGATCGTCGGCCAATTCCGTCTCGCCGAGCCGGAGCACGCCGAGAGTCTGTTGGTGCGCTGGACCAAGATCAACGGTCTGATGCACCAAGCGGTTCAACGTCTCAAGCAAGGCGTCGCCAGGGAGCGGACGCCGTACCGCAGCGCCGTCGAGAAGGTGATCGACCAGCTCGCCACCTATCTCGACTCGCCGATCGAAACCGACCCCTTCGTCACCGTGAGCCCACCTCCACAGTTCAGCGATGACCAGATCGCGACATGGCGCAACGAGCTGGCCGAGGTGGTGCGCAACCACATCCGTCCCGGGTATCAGGCGTACCGGGACGCCCTGATCGGGGAGATTCTCGACCAGGCGCGACCCGATGAGCGGGCGGGCATACGCTGGCTGGCAGACGGCGAGGAGGTGTACGCCAGGGCGATCCGGCGACACACCACCCTCGAGCGGGCGGCGTTCGACATCCACACCGCCGCTCTCGAGCTCATCACCGACCTGGGTGAGGAGTACCGCAACCTGGGTGGATCCGTGTTGGGAACCACCGATCTCGAAGCGATCTACGAGCGGCTCCGCTCCGATCCCGAGTTGCGCTTCTCCTCAGCCGAGGAGATCGTCGCCACCGCACAGAAGGCGATGGAGAGGGCGGCCGGTGCGATGGGCGACTGGGTTGGTCGGTTACCAGTGACGCCGTGTGAGCTGGCGGAGATCCCCCAACAAGGCGCCGAAGAGGCACCGCTCGGCTATTACATGCCGCCGAGTGGTGACGGCACACGACCCGGTATGTACTTCGTGAATACCTCCCAGCCGGGCTCTCGCACTCGCTACGAGGCGGAAGCGCTGGCTTTCCACGAGTCGATACCGGGGCACCACCTCCAGATCGCCATCGCCCAGGAGATCGAGGACATGCCGGCATTCCGCCGGCACACCTATGTCACGCCGTACGTCGAGGGGTGGGGGCTGTACACGGAGCGCCTCGCCGACGAGATGGGTCTCTACTCGAGCGACCTGACCAGGATGGGGATGCTGTCGTTCGACTCGTGGCGTGCCGGGCGGCTCGTGGTCGACACCGGCATGCACGCCCTGGGGTGGAGCCGCCAAGAGGGCATCGAGTACCTGACCGCCAACTCGCCGCAATCTCCCGTCAACATCGAAGTAGAGGTCGACAGGTACCTCGCCTGGCCGGGGCAGGCCCTGGCCTACATGACGGGGCGGCTGGAGATCAACCGCATCAGACGGGAGGCGGAACGACGGCTGGGTGACGGGTTCGACGTGAAAACGTTCCACGACACCGTGCTCGGCTCCGGCCCGATGCCGTTGCCGACGCTGGCGGAAGTCGTCGAGGACTGGGCGACCGCAGCAGCCTCCTGAGCAACCGAGGCGAGCGTGCGATCGCTGCCGAGACCTCGGTCTACGACTTGGCGCGGAGCAGCCCGATGATGATTCCATCGACGACTGCCTCCCACGATGCGTCGATGATGTTCTCGTTCACCCCTACGCTGCCCCAGGCGCCGGCGATGTCGGCGTGCTCTACGAGCACCCGTACCCTGGCGTCGGTGCCGTCACTCGAATCGAGAACTCGCACCCTGAAGTCGGTGAGGTGGAACTGGTCGAGTTGCGGGTAGTGCGGTGCCAGCGCCGCCCGCAGCGCGCGGTCGAGCGCACTCACCGGTCCATCGCCCTCCCGGGTCGTCACCATCCGCTCCCCAGCGACATGGACCTTCACGGTGGCCTCCGCCGTGACATCGTCACCTTTGCCCTCGATGAACACCCGGTACGACTCGACCGTGAAGAAGTCCTGGCGCCATCCCTGGGCGCGACGCAACAGCAACTCGAACGACCCGTCGGCTGCCTCGAACTGGTATCCCTGGTGCTCCTTCTCTTTGATGAGATCGACCACCCGCTGGGCTTCCTCGCTGCTCAAATCGAGCCCCTGCGCTTCTGCTTTGGCCAGCACCGTGGACCGGCCGGCCAGCTCGGAGACGACCACCCGGGTCGAGTTGCCCACGGAATCCGGGGCGAGGTGCTCGTACGCATCGGAGCGTCGGGCGAGCGCCGATGTGTGGAGACCCGCTTTGTGGGTGAACGCCGATGTCCCCACATACGGGAGGTGCGGGTCGAGTGTGATGTTGACCACTTCGGCGATGTGGTGCGACGTGGGTGCGAGCCGCCGCAGCCGGTCGGCGGGGATCGTCTCATAGCCCATCTTCAACGACAGATTCGGGATCAGGGAGCACAGATCGGCATTCCCGGTGCGCTCGCCGTAGCCGTTGATGCAACCCTGCACCTGGAAGACGCCGTTGCGGACGGCGGTGATCGAATTGCCCACGGCCATGCCGGAGTCGTTGTGGAAATGGCAGCCCAGCGTGGCGTCGGAGAGCGCTTCGGTGACCTCACCGATGGTGCGCTCCACTTCGTGGGAGAGGAAGCCACCGTTGGTGTCGCACAAGATCAGCCGCTCCGCCCCTGCATCGTGAGCACCGCGAAGGACGGCAACGGCGAAATCCGCATTGTCCCGGTAGCCGTCGAAGAAGTGCTCGGCGTCGAAGAAGACCCGCTTTCCCTGACTGCGGAGGTAGTCGATGGAGTCGGCGACCATGGCCACGGCCTCATCCGGGCTGGTGCGCAGCGCATGTTCGACGTGGTAATCCCACGCCTTGCCGACGAGACAGATCACCCCGGTGTCGGCGGCCAACAGCGCGGCGAGTTGCTCGTCGTCGTCCGGCCGCCGGTTGGCCCGCCGGGTCGAACCAAACGCCACCAACGTCGCTGTGGAGAGCACGAGCTCGTGCTTGGCTCGGGCGAAGAACTCGTCATCTTTGGGGTTGGCGCCGGGCCAGCCGCCCTCGATGTAGGCCACGCCGAGATCGTCGAGCAGCCCGCAGATCCGCAGCTTGTCGGAAGCGGTGAGGGAGATGCCTTCCTGCTGCGTGCCATCCCGCAGCGTCGTGTCGTAGATCTCTACGGCTTTCATCGGGTTTCCTGTCGGTGATGTGGTATCTGGTGGGTAGCAAAAGAGAGCCCTCCACAGGGGAGGGCAGCCAGACGCTCACGCCGCACAGCGGCGCAGCGCCTCACACAATGATTCCGGCGGTAGGGAATGAATGCATCGGCGAGAAGTATGACGGCAGCCACGAGTCACGTCAAGACAAGTGTCGCCCGTCCCCCGATCATGACAGCTGCCGGTCGAACTCCGGGACGGGGCGACGCCACCCCTCCACGTAGATGGCGTCGCACACCGTCACCGGTCGTTCGACGGATCGTTATGTGCCACAGCCCGCACAACGCGCTAACGATCGGGTCGTCGGCCTCTTCCAACTAGCCGTCTGGCGTCCTGACCGTGGAGCAACTCGGGAACTACCGCCTGGCTGGTGCGGACTTTACCCGACACGACGACAGAATGTGACGATCGATTCGACCGGCATAGAGCACGGGAAATCGCCGTCTACTTGCAGAAAGCAGGCTCATGAGCGGCCTCGTATTGAAGCGACCGCTGCAGGGGGGTAATGTGATCAGCGATGTATTTCACCACTGCGAACTGGTGGACCTGGCCGAGGTAGCTCCGGCTGGATTCGTTCGTGCTGCCGGAGTTCCGTCTCCGGCTTTTTTGTATCCGAAACGTGCGCTCGACGGGTCACCGGTCATGGAGCGCCGAGCCGACAACCCAGGAGGACAACCGTCATGGAGCGCAGAAGGAAGGTCTTCTCCGGCCTCCAGCCCACCGGCAACATCCACCTCGGAAACTACCTCGGGGCGCTGCGCAACTGGGTGAAGCTGCAGGAGGAGTACGAGACGGTGTACTGCGTGGTCGATCTCCACGCCATGACGGTGCTCTACGACCCGGTGGAGTTCCAGAAGGAGCGGCTCGATGCGGCGAAGGTCCTCATTGCGTGCGGGATCGATCCCACCCGGTCGTTGTTCTACTTCCAGAGTCAGGTCCCCCAGCACGCCGAGCTGTCGTGGATCCTCGGGACCATGACTCCGACGGGTGTGCTCAACCGGATGACGCAGTACAAGGAGAAACTGGAGCAGGGTGCTGTTTCCAATCTCGGGCTGTACTCCTACCCCGTGCTGATGGCCGCGGACATCCTCATTCATCGCGCCGAGCTCGTGCCCGTTGGCGACGATCAGCGCCAGCATCTGGAGATGACGCGTGATCTGGCGGAACGCTTCAACAACCGGTTCGGGGAGATGTTCCCCATACCCGATGCGCTCATCCCGGAGACCTCGGCTCGAGTGATGTCGTTGTCCGACCCCACGGCGAAGATGTCGAAGTCGGATCCCAACGAGAAGAGCCGCATCCTCATTCTCGACAGTCCGGATGCGATTCGGACGAAGGTGAAATCGGCGGTCACTGATTCGGAGCCCACGGTCCGCTTCGATTGGGAGGCGAAACCTGGGATCTCCAATCTGCTCGAGATCATGTCCGGGGCCACCGGTACGACCATCGACTCGCTCGTCGCCGAGTATGGCGACGGCGGCTACGGCCGGTTCAAAGAAGCCGTCGCCGAAGCCGTGGTCGACTCGCTCGCCCCGGTGAGGGCGGCGTATGCGCGCCTCGACGATGCCGAGGTGGCGCGCATCATGCGTAAGGGCGCCCTCGATGCCCGCACCAAAGCCGAGGGCTATCAACAGGCCGTGCGCAAGGCGGTCGGCCTGGACGCGGTGTGAAGCTGACGCGAACCTAAGGCTCCAGCGCGCGCTTTCCGCGACGCAGAGCCGTAGGTTCGAGCGTGTGTGGCGAACTTTCGGCCGTGACGCGCGCTTTCCGCGATGCAGAGCCGTAGGTTCGTCAGAAAACCGTTTGCGGGGCGGGCTGCTACTAGCCTCGTCGATGCGCTGACAATTCCCACTTCTGGCGGAGGAACTTCGTGGACATCGAGATTGGCATTGCCAAATCAGGTAGACGCGCCTGGGGGTTCGACGACATCGCCATCGTCCCCTCGCGGCGGACCAGAGATCCCGATGATGTCGAACTGCACTGGGAGATCGACGCCTACCGCTTCGAGATCCCCATGCTGGCATCGGCCATGGATTCGGCGGTGTCGCCGGCAACCGCCATCACGATCGGCAAGCTCGGTGGGCTCGGAGTGCTCAACCTCGAAGGGCTGTGGACCCGGTACGACGACCCGATGCCGGTCTACGAGGAGATCGCTTCACTGGAGCCGGAGAAAGCGACCCGCAGGATGCAGGAGCTGTACCAGGAGCCTGTCAAGCCCGAGCTCATCGGCCGCCGAGTCGAGGAGATGATCGCCGGTGACATCATCACCGCGGCCAGCCTCACGCCGCAGAACGTCGCCAGGTGGGGTCATCTCGCCGTCGATGCCGGACTGCACATCCTGGTGATCCAGGGAACGGTGGTCTCGGCCGAGCACGTCTCCAGCCGGGAGGAGCCGCTCGATCTCAACGCCTACATCGCCGCGGCCGACGTGCCGGTGATCGTCGGGGGGTGCGCCTCGTATGCGGGGGCGCTCCACCTCATGCGTACCGGAGCGTCGGGGGTGCTGGTGGGGGTCGGACCAGGTGCGGCATGCACGTCTCGCGGGGTGCTGGGGATCGGCGTTCCGCAGGCGACGGCCATTGCCGACGCCGCCGGGGCGCGCACCCGTTATCTGGAGGAGTCCGGACGCTACGTCCACGTCATCGCCGACGGTGGCATGAGAACCGGCGGTGACATCGCCAAAGCGATCGCAGTCGGCGCCGATGCCGTGATGCTCGGCTCTCCTCTCGCCGCCGCCCGAGAAGCACCGGCCAGCGGATACCACTGGGGTATGGCCACCTTCCACCCGAGTTTGCCCCGCGGGGCGCGCATCCAGACGAGCACGCTCGGCACGATCGAGGAGATCCTGGTCGGCCCCGCACACGAGAACGACGGGCGACGCAACCTGTTCGGAGCGCTGCGCGTGTCGATGGCCACCACCGGCCACGCCAATTTGAAGGAGTTCCAGAAGGCCGAGGTGATGGTGGCCCCGGCGCTGCAGACCGAGGGCAAGCGACTGCAGCGGGCTCAGGGCGTCGGGATGGGCTGATGGGGGAGTCGTCTTCGGGTCAGGATGCGGACGCTCGCGGACATGTGGCGACTTCGTGGGCTTCGGCCACTGGCGATTTCGATCGTGTCCTCGTCGTCGACTTCGGAGCGCAATACGCCCAGCTGATCGCACGGCGGGTACGGGAGGCGCACGTCTTCTCCGAGATCGTCCCCCACGACATCACTCCGGCCGAGGTGCGTGCCAAGGCCCCGGTGGGCATCATTCTGTCGGGTGGCCCGGCGTCTGTGTATGCGGAAAGCGCTCCCTCGATCGACCCGGGCATCCTCGAGCTGGGGATTCCGGTGCTTGGCATCTGCTACGGACACCAGACGCTCGCCGCAGCTCTCGGGGGTACGGTCACCTCGACGGGTACCTCCGAGTTCGGCCGGACATCGCTCACCGTGTCCACCCCGGGGGTGCTGTTCACCGAGCTCCCCGAAGAGCAGAGCGTGTGGATGAGCCACAACGACGCCGTCGTGCGTCCCCCGGATGGCTTCATCGTGACGGCGTCGACCGACGATGCGCCCGTGGCGGCCATGGAGGACCGAGTGCGGGGTTTCTACGGGGTGCAGTTCCATCCCGAGGTGCGCCACACCGAGCGGGGCCAAGAGGTGCTCAAACACTTCTTGTATGCGGCCTGTGGGGCCCGGCCGAACTGGACTCACGTCGGGATCATCGAGCAAGCCGTAGACGAAGTTCGACGCCAGGTCGCTGACCGTGAGGTGATCTGCGGTCTCTCCGGCGGGGTGGACTCGTCGGTGGCAGCGGCCCTCGTCCACCGCGCTGTCGGCGACCAGCTCGTGTGTGTCTTCGTCGATCATGGGCTCTTGCGCAAGGGCGAGGCAGAGCAGGTCGAAGAGACATTTCGCCGCAACTTCCACGTGAACCTGGTGCACGTGAAGGCCGAGGATCGATTCCTCGAGGCGTTGGCCGGCGTGACCGATCCA
The DNA here is from genome assembly GCA_041608535.1 of Acidimicrobiia bacterium. GTDB lineage: Bacteria > Actinomycetota > Acidimicrobiia > Spongiisociales > UBA5794 > JBFISM01. Next base: position 14,706 of record JBFISM010000037.1, on the reverse strand, counting down.
GAGGAGAAGCGGAAGCGAATCGGCGAGACGTTCATTCGAGTGTTCGAGACGGTTGCCGCCGACCACCGCGATGCCGCCTTCCTGGTGCAGGGAACGCTCTACCCCGACGTGATCGAGTCGGGGACCAAGGATGCAGCCAAGATCAAGAGCCACCACAACGTCGGTGGCCTACCCGACGAGATGGATCTGGAGCTCATCGAGCCGCTGCGGGACCTGTTCAAGGACGAAGTGCGTGCCATTGCTGAGGAGTTGGGTCTGCCCGAAGAGATCGTGTGGCGCCAGCCGTTTCCCGGTCCGGGGCTGGCAGTGCGCATCATCGGGGAGATCACTCGAGACCGGCTCGAGATCCTGCGTGCCGCCGATGCCATCGTCGTCGAAGAGATCCGTCGCGCCGGGCTGTACCGCGAGATCTGGCAGAGCTTCGGTGTGCTCCCGACTGTGAAGAGTGTCGGCGTTCAGGGCGACGGACGCACCTATGCGTACCCGCTCATCGTCAGAGCGGTGACGTCGGACGATGCGATGACGGCCGACTGGGCCCGCCTGCCGCTGGAGGTGCTGGAGCGCATATCGTCGCGCGTCATCAACGAGGTGCCCGGAATCAACCGAGTTGCTTACGACATCTCCTCCAAGCCACCGGCGACGATCGAGTGGGAGTGATGCTCCCGCCGCCGTGACCTGTAGGCCGGTACGATTGCCCTCATGTCCCGGCCGGCGCTCTCGGTGAGCCTCGACGCCGTCATCGTGCGAATGAGCGGCGACGATCCGCAACTCCTCACCGTGCATAGCGACGCTGGTCCAGCCATTCCGTCTGGCCCGCTCGACCCGGATCGCGATCGAACGCTCGAGCGTGCGCTGCGTCGCTGGATCACCGAGCAATCAGGCGTCGAGATCGGGTATGCGGAACAGCTCTACACGTTCGGTGATCTGGATCGCATCGCGGGCCACAGCGACGGCGCCGCCCGGTGGTTGTCGGTGGCGTACCTCGCCCTGGTTCGGGATGCGGAAGCCACGGCGGGGGCGACATGGCTCGATCTGTACTCCCTGTTCCCTTGGGAGGACCGCCGTCAGGGGACTCCGGCGGTGATCGCACAGACCATCATCCCGGCACTCGATGCGTGGGCCGGTAGCGACGAGAGCCGGCGCGATCGGTTCAGCGTGTTCTTTGGCGACGCCGCCGCTTGGGACGGGATCCGGGTGTTGGAACGCTACGAGCTCATGTATGAGGCCGGCATAGTGGCCGAGGCGGTGCGCGATCGTTCGATCGCCGCCGATCGCCCGGTCGTTGCCGCAACCGGCGTGCCGATGGCCGGCGACCACCGGCGCATCGCGGCGACGGCGCTCGGGCGGCTGCGGGGCAAGCTGACCTACCGTCCGGTCGTCTTCGAGCTGCTTCCCGATACGTTCACGCTCACGACGCTGCAGCGCACCGTGGAAGCGCTGGCCGGTGTCGAGCTCCACACCCAGAACTTCCGGCGGCTGGTGGAGCGGACGCGCCTCGTCGAGGGGACGGGCAAGCGGACGACCGCGACGGGAGGGAGGCCGGCGGAGCTGTTCCGTTTCCGGCCGGAGGTGTGGCGGGAGCGGCCCCGTCCCGGTGTTCGCGTCCCGTACCGATGAACGCTATCAAGAGTGCCGTTGCGGCGATACCATGCAGTCGTGAACTGGTTCAGAGAACTGCTACTCGAATGGCGTGCTCGCCGAGCCGGGCGGCGACACCTCGATCACGGAATTCGTACGGCGACCCGTGACGTCACCGGGCCGCTCGGCTGGGTGATGACGGCGACCTGGGATCAGCTCGATGAGAAGGGCGATGCCTACATGAGGTCGTTCGACCGTCGCCTCCCACCGAGTCTGCACGTCTCCGAACGCGATCGCACCCGTGCCAACATGCCGATCCCGCTGGTGGAGCGTTGTATCGAGGACTGGAAGGCGGACGCCGGCGAGGACGAGTCCGGCGACGACGCCTGAGCCACCGGCACCGTATTGCTCTTTTTCAGCAGAAGTGGTACCTTGTCAGCATCGAGTAATGCTCACTTAGAGCAAAAGTATCGTCGAGTGTGCTTATTCGCCGCGTAATCGGGGTTGCAAGCACACTCGTCAGGAGAGAGATGACCACGCCACTCACCTTGCGACCCGTAGAAGAGCGTCTCGATGGGATCGTCCCAGACGCCGAGCGTTGGGTGCTCGAACCGGTGATCGCGGAGATCGAGCAGCTCAAGCGGCAGCGCAACGCCATCGTCCTCGCCCACAACTACATGACCCCCGACATCTTCCACGGTGTGGCCGACCTGCGTGGCGACTCGCTGCAGCTCGCCCGGATGTCGGCCGCCACCGACGCCGACGTGATCGTCATGGCCGGCGTCCACTTCATGGCGGAGACCGCCAAGATCGTCAACATGGACAAGACGGTGCTCATACCGGACGTCAGAGCCGGCTGCTCCCTCGCCGAGTCGATCAGCGCGGCCGACGTGAGGCTCCTGCGGCAGCGCTATCCGAACACACCGGTGGTCACCTACGTGAACACGTCTGCCGAGGTGAAGGCCGAGTCGGACATCACGTGCACGTCGTCGAATGCGGTGCAAGTGGTCGAGTCGCTCGGGGCGGATCGGGTCATCTTCCTGCCGGATCAGTACCTCGGCCGATGGGTCGCGTCGCAAACCGACGTCGAAGTCATCCTGTGGGAGGGAAGCTGCATGGTCCACGAGCGCTTCACCGTCGAGGAGCTGCGGGCATATCGCACCACCCATCCCGGTATCGAGATCATCGCCCACCCGGAGTGCCCTCCGGATGTGCTTGCCGAGGCCGACTTCGTCGGCAGCACGAGCGGGATGATCACCTACGTCATGGATCAGCAGCCACGTCAGGTGGTGATGGTCACCGAGTGTTCGATGGCCGACAACGTTGCCGTCGAGGCGCCGGGTGTCGAGTTCGTCCGTCCATGCAACTTGTGCCCCCACATGAAGCGCATCACGATGGAGAAGATCCGCGATGCGCTCGTCACCATGCAGCACGAGGTGCGGGTGGCACCGGACATCGCCGTCCGGGCCAAGCTGGCCGTCGACCGAATGCTGGCGGTCGGCGCCCGGCGATGACGATCGTTCCGTCGCACGGCCTCCGGGCCATCGTCGTCGGGAGCGGTGTCGCCGGTCTCACCACGGCGCTCAGCCTGGGCGACTGCCTCGTGCTGACCAAGACCGATTTGGGAGAAGGATCTTCGACGTGGGCTCAGGGGGGTATCGCTGCTGCGGTCGGGTCCAACGACGACCCGGCGGCTCACGCCGCCGACACGATTGCCGTTGCGGGCGGGCTCGCCGAGACCACGATCGTCGATCTCGTCACTCGCGGCGGACCCGAGCGGGTGGACTGGTTGCGTCAGCTGGGTGCCCGCTTCGACGTTGACAGCGCAGGTGCGTTGCGGCTTGGTCGTGAGGCGGGCCATCGCACCGACCGGATCGTCCATGCCAACGGCGATGCCACGGGAGCCGAGCTGATGCGCACGCTGCGCACGGCAGTACGGCGGCGCAGCGACATCACGGTGCTCGAGCACACCACGGTTGTGGATCTGCTGCGTACCGACGACCGGGTGGTGGGTGTCTACGCCATCGAGCCCGCCGGCGATCGCCGTACGTTCACTGCATCTGCCGTCGTCCTGGCTACTGGCGGCATCGGCCGCGTCTACTCCCACACCACCAACCCGGTGGAGGTGACGGGCGACGGTCTGGCCATGGCGCTGCGCGCCGGAGCGAAGATCGCGGACCCCGAGTTCGTCCAGTTCCACCCGACCGGACTGCGAGCCGATCTCGACCCCATGCCGCTGCTCACCGAGGCGTTACGGGGTGCGGGTGCGGTGTTGGTCGACGACGCCGGGCAGAGATACATGATCGGCGAGCATCCCGACGCCGAGCTGGCGCCACGCGACGTCGTCGCCAGAGCTACTTGGCGTGCACTGGCCGACGGACGCGGAACGTACCTAGATGCTACGCACCTCGGTGACGAGTTCCCCAATCGGTTTCCCACCGTCTACGCCGCGGCATTGCGTGCTGGCATCGATCCACGGCGTGAGCCGATGCCGGTTTCGCCGACGGCTCACTATCACATGGGTGGTGTGGCCGTGGATGCCGATGGTGTCAGCTCGATTCCGGGGCTGTACGCCGTCGGCGAGGCATCGGTGAGCGGTCTCCACGGTGCGAATCGACTGGCGAGCAACTCGCTGCTCGAAGGGCTCGTGCTCGGCGTTGCGGTCGCCGTTGCCGCAGCGGCGGAGCCGGCGCTCGGCGACGTCCGCCGCGCCGCCGTGCCGGAGGGCGCCCTCACCTGCCACCGCAGCGACGACCGTGAGGTCGTGAACCAACTACGCGACGTCATGTGGCGCAAGGTCGGCGTCATACGTGACGAGCGGGGCCTGAGCGATGCGCTCGAGGCGATTGAACGCCTGCGGCCCCGTCTCGAGACCGGTGTCACCGGTCGCAACCTGGCCGATGTCGCAGAGACGGTCGCTGCGGCGGCTGTGGTGCGGCGCGAGAGTCGAGGAGGCCATCACCGGCTCGACTATCCCGATACCGATCCTTCGTGGGCGTATCACACCATCTTCGAGCGACCGCCGGCACCGATGGCGCGAATCATTCTCGATGCGCGAGGTGCGGCATGAGCCGGGACATCCTCCCGCTGCAATATCACATCGTCGACGATGTCCTGCGCCGGGCCCTCGATGAAGACTTGGGACGTGCCGGGGACATCACCACGAATGCCACCATTCCTGCCGAGCAGTTCTCGCATGCCCGGATCGTGGCGCGCCAAGCGGGCACAATCGCCGGTCTCGCCGCAGCCACCCGGGTGTTTGCCATGCTCGATCCGGACGTCGAGGTCGTACTCCACGTCGTCGACGGTACGCCGGTGGAGGCGGGAGCGGTGCTTGCCGAGGTGAGCGGCCCGACGCGGGCCATCCTCACCGGTGAACGGACCTGTCTCAACCTCATGGGTCATCTCAGCGGCATCGCCACCAAGACCGCCGCCATGCAGGCCGCCGTGGAGGGCACCAAGGCCAGGATCGTCGACACCCGCAAGACCCTGCCCGGGTTGCGTGCGTTGCAGAAGTACGCAGTGCGAGTCGGGGGAGGGGCAAACCATCGCTTCGGCCTCGACGATTCCGTGCTCATCAAGGACAACCACATCGCTGCGGTCGGGTCGATCAAGGCAGCCGTGACCGCCGCCAGGCGCATGGTCGGGCACCCGGTGAAGATCGAGCTGGAGGTGGACACGCTCGAGCAGCTGGACGAAGCGCTCGACGTCGGTGTCGACGTGGTCTTGTTCGACAACATGGATTTCGAGACGCTGCGGAAGGCTGTTGCGATCGTGGACGGCCGTTGCCTCACGGAAGCCAGCGGTGGGGTCACGATGGAGACCGTGCGTGCGGTCGCCGAGAGTGGCGTCGACCTGATCGCCGTCGGTGCGCTCACCCACAGCGCCCCCCACCTCGACATCGGCCTGGACCTGTAGCTACCAGGGAGACGCTCCAACGGGGCGATCCCGAACGGCCCGTCGGAGCGGGCTCGGGATCCTCGAGCCAGGCCGACGCCGGCCACGGCCGGTCAGGGGTTGCCTCGGGTGGCTAGCCTTCGCTGCGATGGGTGGCGTCGAATCCCCTGGCGATCCGTTGCTGGACTCCGTCGTCGCTGTGGTGACTGCCCAGGTCGACGAAGAGTCCCTTCGCTGGGAGCGAGAGCGGCAAGCAGGCCTTCGACCGCTCCATGCTCCGTCCCTTTCTCCTGGCGACGAGCGTGCAGCCGACGGCGAGGCCGAAGCGTGATCATCTGTCGCCACTGTGGAACCGAGAACGTACCGACCAATCGGTTCTGTACGAATTGTGCCCAACCCCTGGGGCATCGGTGCCGAGTCTGTGGTTACGAGAATGCGCCGGAGTCGAAGTTCTGCGGGAACTGCGGGTCGCGGCTCGAAGAAGCTCAAGCCGAGGACGCCGCAGGGGAGCGCAGACAGCTCACGGTGCTGTTCTGTGACGTCGTTGGATCCACCGAGTTGTCACGCAAGCTCGATCCGGAAGACCTGGGCGTCATCATCGGCAGATACCAGCAGGCCTGCAACGATGCCGTCCGCATCCACGAGGGCCACGTCGCTCAGTATCTCGGGGATGGTGTCGTCGTGTACTTCGGCTATCCAAAGGCTCACGAAGACGACGCCCGCCGGGCACTCCGCTGCGGACTCGACGTGCTCGCTCGCATCGAGGAACTCAGATCCCTGGGTGAGTTTGGAGATGTCCACCTGGAGGTGCGGCTCGGGGTGCACACGGGGCGGGTCGTCGTTGGCCCGGTAGGCGCCGGAGAGCGCAAGGAGCGTATCGCTCTGGGAGACACGCCCAACATCGCCGCTCGCGTCCAGGCAGAGGCGCCGCCGGGGGCGTTGGCGGTGAGCGAAGACACATGGCGGATGGTCGCCGGCTTCTTCTCGGCCAAGTCGATGGGTGAGCGCACGCTCAAGGGAGTTGCCGAGCCGACGCCGATCTGGCTCATCGAGGGGGAGAGCGGATCTATGGACCGGCTCGAAGCCGCCGGGCGGCTCACCAGCCTCGTTGGCCGCGACGAAGAACAGCGACTCATCGACGCAGCCTGGCAGGAAGTGCTCTCCGGCGACCCGCAGTTCCTCCACCTCCATGGTGACGCAGGTATGGGGAAATCTCGTCTCGCGCTGCTGGCACGCACGCGTGCCAATGCAGAAGGAGCCCGGGCTCTGACCATGCGAGCGACGCCATACTCCCAGACGAGTCCGTTTCAACCCGTCATCGAGTTTCTGACAACCGATCTCGGTATCCAGGGCGACGATGCACAGCGACTCGTGGCGCTCGAGGCGCTCCTCCAAGCAAGCAGTATCGATGACTCGGCGGCCATCCCGCTGCTGGCCACGATGATGTCGCTGCCGGTGGATGAAGCTCGGTATCCGTCGCCCTCACTCTCTTCAGTACGAGCACGCACGAAACTGATGGACCTGCTCGTTGAAATCCTCGCTGCGGCGGCTGCGCAGGAAACGACCATGGTCCTCGTCGAGGACCTCCACTGGGCCGATGCATCCACCATCGAACTGGTGGAGCTCACGATGGATTCAGTACGCACCGGAGCGCTCCTGATGATCACGACGGGACGTCCCGAATTCGCTTTCACCCGACCACACACGAACAGATTCCAGGTGATCGAGATCGGGCGTCTGGATCGCGACGCAGCCGAGACGCTGATCAGATCCGTCGCGAACGAGAAGGCACTCCCCAGCGAGATCTCGAGAGGAATCATCGATCGCGCTGAGGGGGTCCCACTCTTTCTGGAGGAGTTGACGAGCGCCGTGCTCGACTCGGGCGTGCTCGTCGAGCGCACTGCATCGTGGGAAGCAACCGGCACGGTGACTGCGGATACCATCCCGGCCTCCATCGATGCGTCGCTCACGGCCCGGATCGACCGTCTGGGGGCGTCTCGAGCCACGGCACAGCTCGCTGCAACCATCGGTCGCGAGTTCGACCTCAGCCTCTTGCATGCCGTCAGTGAGCGCGATGCAGCAACCATCGACGTCGATCTCGAACGTCTCCTCACCGCCGGGATGATTCTGCCCCCAACCGGCAGCACGTATCTGTTCAATCATGCGCTCGTGCGCGATGCGGCGTACAACTCTCTGTTGCGATCGACGCGGCAGATGTATCACAAGCGGATCGCTGAAGCGCTCCTCGAAGGTGCCGGCGGCGACCGCGGCAAGCGGCCCGAGCTGATCGCCGACCACCTCACTCGAGCCGGCGATTTCGAAACTGCAGTCGATCTCTGGGAGCAGGCCGGGGATCAGGCGCTCGGGCTGACGGCCGTCTTCGATGCATCGCATCATCTCGAACGAGCGATCGCATCCATAGGAGAGCTTCCCGCCACTCCCGAAAACCAAGAGCGGGAGCTCCTGCTCCAAATCAAGCTGGCGCCGCTGCTGATGACGGTATACGGCTGGGGCTCGGACGATGCGGAGACGGCGTGCCGCCGCGCATTGGAGCTTGCCCAAGCCCTACAGCGGTACGACCTGTACTACCCGCCGCTGTGGGGGCTGTGGACGGTGCACTTTCTTCGAGGCGAGATGGACGAAGCGCTGGAGACCGCGAACCAGGTCCTCGAGATGGCGATTGCCTCCGGAGTTCCCATGCTCGAAATGACAGGTCGTCATGCATCTGCTTACACGAAGCTGTATCGCGCAGAGTTCGACGCTGCCCTGGAGGAGGCCGACAAGGGCCTGGCACTGTACGCATTCGATCAAGAGAAGGAGTTGGCTGACACGTTCTTGTTGTCGTCGACGGTATGTCTGCGAACGACTCGCGCCACCGCACTGTGGATGCTGGGACAGGTCGACGAGGCATTGGCCGAGGGCGAACGCATGATCGACCTCGCCAGGAAGCTCGGCCACGTACCGAGTCTCGCCGCCGCACTGGCGTTCTACCTCCATCTCGGCGGTTATCGCTATTCGTATCTCGACCAGATGTATCGGCTCGCCGGCACCGCCGATGAGCTCGTCACGCTCTGCAAGGAGGAGGGATTCTTCCTGTGGCAATCCGTCGGCCAGACGTACCGTGGAGCCATCACCGCCTCCGAGGGCGAACCGGCGCTGGCCCGCACGCAGATGCAGGAAGGATGGGAGCTGTTCCTGCAGACCGGTGCCCGTCTCACCGAGGTGCTGATGAACGTCATACGAGCCGAAGCGATGTACCGCCTCGGCGACGACGAGGAGGGTCTGCGCGTATTGGACGAGGCCGCCGACGCCATGAACAACCGAAGCGAAGCGTTGTTTGCGCCTGAGATTGAGAGGGTGCGGGGTCGAATCCTCGCCAAGAACGGCGAACTGATGGCTGCCGAGACCGCGTATCGGGTGGCGCTTGCCCTGGCGGGATCCCAAGGCGCATTGTCGCTGGAGCTTCGGGCCGCACTCGATCTGCACGAGCTGCTGCGCAACGACGACGAAGGCCACGAGGCGATGCTGCTCTTGGCCGATGTGCTTGCCCGCTTCACCGAGGGTCTGGATCAACCGGAAGTGATGCGGGCTGCTCGACTTGTTGCCTCGATGCGGTGACGCACACAGAAAACCACGAGACAGGAGGAGCGCATGATCAGCGACACCCCGACGCTGCCGTGGACCGAGGAGCAGTGGTCCTTGGTCCACAAGACAGTCCAGGAAGGGGCGAGAAAGGCACGGGTCGCCGCTTCCTTCCTGCCGCTGTACGGGCCGCTTCCGCCGGATCAGGTGACGGTGCGCGCCCTCCCCATGTCGCAGAGCGATATCGACCCACAGCACAGCTGGGGCCAAGCGCAGAGGCTCGAGGTCGATGACGGTGACATGATGCGGCTCACCACCATCGCCGTCGAGGTGTACGTCAAGACGCATGAGGCGCAAGATCCGGAACTGGCAGCCGCCCTCAGCATGCTCGGTCGAGCCGCCGACGTCCTGGGGCGCCTGGAAGACGCCATCGTCTTCAACGGACAAAAGGACAAGGATGTAGCCCCGCACTGGGGCGGGAACGACGGACCGGTCGTCGTACCGCACATCTACACGGTCTCCAGCGGGCAGCCCAATCCCGGGTTGCTCGGTGGTTACGGAGGGTTGCGGGACAAGTCAGACCCGTGTGTCGCGATCAAAGGAGGCAAGGACCTAGCCCGCGTGAGCGAGTCGCTGGTGAACGGAATCGTTGCGGCCATATCGGAGCTGGAGGCCGCCGGCCACTATGGGCCGTTTGCCAGTGTTCTCGGCGACCACCTGTTCCTCGCCGCAAACTCGCCCAGCCCGCACTCGATGGTGCTTCCCAGCGACCGAATCATCCCGTTCCTCGATGGGCCATTGCTCCGCTCGAGCACGATTCCTGACGGGCAGGGCGTCGTCGTCGCCCTGGCGGGTGCGCCGATCGATCTCGTGATCGCCAGGGATCTGCACGTCACATACGTTCAGACCACACCCGAGCCCCGGCATGTGCTGCGGGTGTCGGAGCGGTTCGGGCTCCGCATCAAGCAGCCCGGTGCTGTGGTTGTGCTCTGCGCCGAGGGCAGAGGCAACTAGCAGTGAGACTCAGGTCCCATACCGGGTCGGGGTCGATGGCCCGGCTGGAAGCGGCAGACGTCTTGCCGCACGGCGAGGTGGTTGCGCGACGACCTTCGCCGGTCGCGGTGGAGACCGACCCGCACGTGGCCAATCGGGTGCGGGTGTTGCAACGCAAAGGGCGAGGTCCAGTACGGGTGGCTTGGGCGCAACCGGCCACGCTGGCACGGCTCGGCCCGACCACCACCTACCGCACCGACCTCCCCGCCCTCGATGAGGGAGAACGGTTGGATTACCGAGTCGAGCTCATGCGGTCCGGTCGAACCGTCGCCGCCGTTCCCAACGACGGAACATGGTTGTCGATCGTCGGATCTCGTGCGGTGCCGGATGGGGAGGACGCCTCGAACGCCGCGCCGGCAACTGGTGGCGGCGTCGTGCGGCGCTTGCCCCAGATCGGCGGCCACGATGCGGCACGCTGGGATTTCAACCTCCGGTTCTTCGCGGCCCTCACCGTGGATCTCCGGGCGGAGGTGTTGGGCGATACGCCGGAGGGCTATCGGATCAACTTCTATGTGACCTCGGGGCATCTCACAGGCCCCCACTTCGATGCCGAGATCAAGCCCGAGGGTGGAGACTGGATGAGCATCCGGCCCGACGGCATCGGCGCCGTCAACATCCGCATCACCTACGAGGTGGGTGACGGCGCCATGGTCCTCGAACAGGCCGGGGGCGTGTTCGATCTCGGACCCGACGGTTTCGCCAAGGTGAAAGCCGGCGAGTTCACCGGCACACCGCCGTTCTATGCGACTCCCAAGTGGTCGACGTCTCACCCCGACTGGCAATGGCTCAACCGGCAGCAGGGTTTCGGGGTCGGCCGAGTCGTGCTGGAGAAGCTGCAAGTGCAGTGTGACATTTACATGCCGGAAGTGCTCGGCCGTCTCGCCGATGGCTAGCGTCCTGATCCTCGGCGGTGGCGTTGCCGGGATGTCCGCCGCACACGAGCTGGTGGAGCGGGGCTTCGATGTCGTCGTCCTCGAGAAGAACCGTATCCCAGGCGGAAAGGCTCGCAGCATCCCGGTTGCGGGCGGCGCCGAGGACGGGCTTCGGGAAGCAATGCACTTCCACGAGGCCGCTCCGGGAGCCAAGCCCTGGGTGCCCGGAGAGCATGGGTTCCGGTTCTTTCCCGGCTTCTACAAACACGTGGTCGACTCGATGCAGCGCACCCCGATGCCCGCTGGTGGGACTGTTGCCGATCAGCTCGTCCCGACCACCAGGATCGGGATCACGCAATACGACCAGCCGATGTTCACGCTGCCGGCTCGCTTTCCGCGCTCGCCCGGAGATGCCGTCACCGTGTTGGGGGACGTGCTGATCGCCTTCAGCTCGGTCACCGGGCTCGAGCCCGAGGACCTCGCCCATTTCGGAGCGCGCATCTGGCAGATCCTCACATCCTGCCCGGAACGACGGCTTGCGGAGTACGAGAAGACGTCGTGGTGGGGCTTCATCGGGGCCGAAGACCGGTCGAGTGCCTACAAGAAGTTCCTTGCATCCGGGATAACCCGATCGCTCGTCGCCGCCAAGGCGGAAACGGCGAGCACGCGGACGATCGGCGACATCTTCGTGCAGCTGATCCTGACGATGTTGGATCCCTCGGCGGCAACCACCGATCGAGTGCTGGACGGTCCGACGAATCGGGTCTGGATCGAACCCTGGCACGAGTATCTGGTGTCGATGGGTGTCGACTATCGCACCGAGACCGAGGTTGCCAGTATCGAGTTCGACGGCCGGCGGGTCACCGGTGTCACCGGGATGCGGGACGGCACGTCCGAATCGTTTCGCGCCGATTACTACGTGTGTGCGCTGCCCATCGAGCGCACCGCACCGCTCCTCCCGCCGCAGCTGACCGCCGCCGACGAGCAGCTGCGCTGGCTCATCCCGCTGTCGGCGAACGTGCAATGGATGAACGGGCTCATGTTCTATCTGCGGAGAGAGATCCCCATCCTCCACGGACACCTGATCCACATCGACACGCAATGGGCGCTGACCAGCATCTCCCAGATTCAGTTCTGGAAGCCCGACACACTGAGTCAGTTCGGTGACCCCGAGGTGCAGGGCATCCTGTCGATCGACATCTCCGATTGGGAGGCGCCCGGACTGAACGGGCGCATCGCTGCAGAGTGCACTCGCGACGAGGTGATGGCGGAGACGTGGAAGCAGCTCAAACGATCGCTCAACGCCGAGGGCGCCGAGGTGATCTCCGACGACGACCTCGTGGGCTGGTTCATCGACCCGGATATCCAGCCGAACCCAGACGAGCCTGGTCGGCTGCGCAACATGGAGCCGCTCCTCGTCAACCTCGTCGACAGCTGGCGGATGCGACCGGAGGCAACGACGCAGATTCCCAACCTCTTCCTCGCCTCCGATTACGTCCGAACGTATACGGATCTGGCGACGATGGAGGCCGCAAACGAGGCCGCCCGTCGTGCGGTCAACGGGATTCTCGATGACCTCGGCGACACGTCGCCACGCTGCGAGTTGTGGCCGCTCCAGGAGCCGGCGGCGCTGGAGGCTTGGCGGTCCTACGACCGAGCCCGATTCGAGCAAGGTCTGCCGTGGGACGGCTCGCTCGTTGAGACCGCCGCCTCAGCTCTGACCGCGGCTGCGCCGGCCCTCGACCACGTGTCGGATCTGCTCGGTGGGGTCGATCCATTCGTCCCTGTCATCAACCAGATTTCGCAGGCGGTCGACGAATCTGAGCCCGTTGCGATGGCCGAAGCCGATCTCACCGAGGTGGGCCGGCTGTCCCAAGGTGCCGGGTCACCGCTTTTGGTCGACGTGAGCCTTCCCATCTCCTCGACCGCTCAAGGAGCTGGGGCTGCGGCGGGGCAACGCTCGAGCGCGACGCAGCGAACACCATCACCGGGACCCGCCGGCTTCAGCGACCGCCTCGAGTGGTTCCGGACCGCGACTATTGAGGCGATCACCGGGATGATGCCTACCGGCGAGCCCCGGCGGCATCTCTACGACCTGATCGACGAATTCGTGAGGAGACCCTCGAAAGGCCTGCGACCAGGGCTGCTTCTCGCGACGACGGGGATGTACGGCGGCAACGTCGAGGATGCCTTGCCGTCCGCGGCCGGTGTCGAGCTGCTGCACAGCGCCTTCTTGGTCCACGACGACATCGAGGACGAGAGCCTGAGCCGTCGCGGATCCCCCACGATGCACCGGCAGGTCGGCGTACCTCTGGCCGTGAACACGGGCGACGCCATGAATGCACATTCGCTCCGAATGTTTCGCAGCAACGTGAGACAACTCGGTCCAGAGGCTGCGTTGCGCATCTTCGACGAGGTGGATCACATGCTCATCCAGTCGCTCGAGGGTCAAGCGATGGAGCTGGGCTGGGTGCGCGACAACAACGTGGCCGTGAAGCCGGCCGACTATTTCAACCTCGTCTTGAAGAAGACCGGGTGGTACAGCTTCATACATCCTCTGCGCATCGGGGCATTGATCGCCAACCCACAAGATCGGGATCTTGGCCGTTTCAACCGGTTCGGCGCTCTTCTCGGAGCGGCATTCCAGATCCAGGACGACGTGCTCAACCTCGAAGGAACGAGGAGCGCCTACGGCAAGGAGATCGCCGGCGACCTGTGGGAAGGCAAACGGAGCCTCGTGATGGTGCACTCTCTGAGCAACGCCACCGCATCCCAGCGTTCCCGCCTCGAATCCTTTCTCGCCCGCCCCCGCTCGCGGCGTCTGCCACGCGAGATCCATGAATACCACGAGCTCTTGCACGAGTGCGGGAGCGTCGCCTGGGCGCGCAGCGTGGCGGAAGCACTCACGAATGCCGCGCGTGAGCAGATGTCGACTGCTTTTGCCGGTGCTGAACCCGGTCCGGATCTCGCCTTCATCGAGTCGCTGGTGGATTACGTGCCGCAGCGCATCCGGTAGCGATCGCCGGGCGGCTTGCCGCTCTCGACCCGAAGAGTCACATCTGTGTAGTTCGCTGCGGGCCGCCCGGGTACACTCCTGGCGATGGCGGAGTCGGAGCTGTTCGAGGGCCTGAATCCCGCACAGCGAGTGGCTGTGGCGGCGACCGAAGGGCCTGTGCTGGTGGTGGCGGGGGCCGGCTCCGGCAAGACGCGAGTGCTCACCAGACGCATCGCCCACCTCATCCGCGATCTCAACGTCCCGCCGCACGCCATCCTCGCCATCACATTCACCAACAAGGCCGCCGCCGAGATGCGGGAGCGGGTCGAGCGTCTCATCGGAGGAGTGGCCAACTCGATGTGGGTGTCGACGTTCCACTCGGCCTGCTCGCGGATCCTGCGTCGTGAGGCGCACCGGCTCGGTTATCGCTCGTCGTTCTCCATCTACGACGCAGCCGATTCGCTGCGCCTCATCACTTTGTGTGTGAAGGATCTGGATCTCGACCCCAAGCGCTTTCCGCCGCGCAACATCCGCGCCGCCATCTCCAATGCCAAGAACGAGCTGATCGACTACGAGACGTTCGCCTCGCAGGATGCCGGCTTCTATCACGAGAAGATCGCCGATGTGTACCGCCTCTACCAGCAGCGGCTGGTCGAAGCTTCGGCGATGGACTTCGACGATCTGCTGATGGTCACCGTCGAATTGTTCCAAGCATTCCCGGACGTTCTG
>JBFISM010000036.1:0-28032 GCA_041608535.1 Acidimicrobiia bacterium | reverse complement strand
CTGACGTCGTCGACGGCGACGAAGTCCCCGTAGCGCTTCTGCAGGTGCCGGGCTTCGACAACGAGACTCACCGACGCCTCATTCCTGAGCGTGTGCCTCCGGGGCGCCTCGCCGTCGGCTTCGGACGATCGACCAGAGGACCACCATCGCGACGATGGTCACCACCTGCGACAAGACAATCACGAGCGTCCGGTCGGACGGGGATACGCCCTCGACTCGGCTCTTGCTTGTGGATGCACCCACGGCGCCCTCCAGACTACGTCGTGCGAAACTCCGAAGCCGGCCGTTGCCGGGTCATGATGTGCTGACAGGAATTCCGCCTGGCGGCGCCTTCACGCTCGATGGCAATCAACGCGAGCCACCTCCTCGCCTTCGAGCGTGCCTCAGTTCGCACCGTACCTGCAAGAGGCGAACGGCCTCGGAGACCATTGCAGGCGGCGTGGAGTGGCGGCAACGCCGGAGGCCGACACCCCACACCGATCACGTCATGGGGCGCACGACCGACGATCCCATCGTCTGCTCATACCGTCGCCTGGCGCCGCCGCTCACCCGCTGAGAGGGCCATCGAGCAGCTCGAAGGTGGCGGCCGCTTCGTGCGCCGTGACAATGCGCACGGCGTATCCGGAGTGGACGATCACGTGATCACCGACCCGGGCTTCGGGAACCAGTACGAGATCGATGTCGTGCACCGCACGACCGTCGTCGATGCGGGCCGGCATGGAGACGGTGGTTCCCTGACCGACCCAGATGATCTTCCCCGGTACGGCGACACACATCGTCAGCCGACCCCGACCGCGACGAGTGTGACCCACAACGCTCCGGCGGTGCTCGGGTCGGAATCGCACTCGATCTCGATCTCCGGCGCCTCTCCCCACGCAGCTGTGGTCCGCTCCAATATCCCGGTGCGCAGCGCCTCCGGGCTGACCGCCGCCAGCGCCCCTATACGGAGCCGCAGCATCGTGACTCGCTGTTCCTCAGTCGAGGCATGGCGCTGCGCCTCGGTGACAATGGCGGCGACGAGTCCACTCTCATGCATGCAATGACTCCTGATCAATCGCCGCCGTGAGTTGCTCGACGGCGGTACACACGGCTGGCGACAGACCGGCTCCGAGGGTCAGCTCCTCGGCCTCGATGCCGTACACGATCAGTCGAGAAGGAAGACGCCCGAGCCGGCGGGCGAGTTCGACGACGTCGCTGAAACCCATGGCGTGACTGGACACGAAGCGGCCGCGAGGAAGCCTCTCGCATGCCGCATCGAACCGGCTGACCGTGCCGGGCGGGGCGCCGCTTCGCATCGCATCGATGACGATGACTTCATCCCAACCCGACCAGCGTTCGAGGAGCTCCACCGAGGCTCCCGCTCGCACCAGGGTCTCTCCCGAGCGGATGCCACGTGCGACGGCCGGGCCGGCGGCGTCGTCACCCCGGAACTCGTTGCCGATTCCGATCACCAGGCGCCTCACGGCCCGATCCCCAGGCGATCGACCGTGAGATCGAGGAAGTGGGTGGCGCATGAAATGCAGGGGTCGTAGTTGCGGATGGCTTGTTCGAGCTGCCACTGAAGATCGTCATCGGCGAGATGGGCGTGCGGCGGAACAAACGTCACCAGATCCTCCTCGATGCTGAGCTGGTTCTGTGACGTCGGGGGCACGATGTCGACATCGGCGATCATCCCCCCGTGGTCGATCTCGTAGCGGTGGTACAGGAGACCCCGTGGCGCTTCGGAGGCGCCGTGACCGATCTGCCCGTTCGGTACGACCTCGATGCTGGGTTCGGCGGGTCGGTCGTAGTCGTCGATCAGACTGAGGATTTCCTCGCATGCAAAGGCAATCTCGACTGCCCGCACGACGATGCTCCGGAACGGATTGGTGCAGGTGTCGCCAAGACCGGCGTCGATGGCGGCGCGTTGCGCCCCCGGGCTGAGTTGCTGGGAGTTGAGGCTGTAGCGGGCCATCGGTCCGACGTGATACGAACCGCGTTTCTTCACGGTGGCGTGGAGGGCGTTCGACCACGCAACGTGCGATTCCTCGAAGACGTGGGACCAGTCTGTGACGGGGATGTCGAGACCGCGGTTGGAGACGATGCGGCCCTCCTCGATGGCGTAGCGCTCCGGGTGCCGCAGCGCAACGAACTCGTAGTCGCGTTCGAATTCCGGAAACGGGAAGCCGGCGACCCAGTGCACGGTGTCGACGGCGGCTTCGAGTGCCCACTCCAGCTCCGGGACCAGCGCCTCCAGCTCGGTCTTGGTCGGCACCCGGTAGAACCCCCCAACCCGCACGTTGATCGGGTGGATCTCCCGCCCACCGAGCACGGTCATCACCGTGTTGCCGAGCTTCTTCAGCCGCAGACCGGTTTCGATGCGCTCCGGCATGTCGGCGGCCATGGCGATCGCGCTCTCATATCCGAGAAAATCCGGGGCGTGGAGGAAGAAGACGTGCAAGCCGTGGCTTTCGATCCACTCGCCACAGAACAACATGCGCCGGAGCGCACGAAGCTGATCGGGCAGCGTCACCGCGGCGGCGTGCTCCATGGCGTTGCAGGCACTCGTTTGATAGGCCACCGGGCAGATGCCGCAGATACGAGCGGTGATGTCCGGGGCCTCGGAGAATCTCCGTCCGCGGAGAAACGCCTCGAAAAAGCGGGGTGGCTCGAAGATCTTGAACCTGAGGTCGAGCACCTCGTCGCCCTCGAGGCGGAGATACATGGCTCCTTCACCCTCGACTCTCGCCAGATAATCGACGGCGATCTCACGTTCATCGCCCATAGACCTCCACCGCCTCTCTGAACTCGGGGGAGTAGCCGTTGTACGTCTTCAACGCGAGAGCGAAGTCGCCCGCAGGAACGCCGAGATCGGCCCACCACTCGGCAAGAGCGGCGATGTTGGGCGACTCGGCAGGTCCGAAACAGCCGTAGCACCCCCGGTCGTACGCCGGGCAGATGGCGCCGCAGCCGGCCTGGGTGATCGGCCCCAGGCAGGGGATACGTTGCGCCACCATCACACAATCGGTACCGCGCAGCTTGCACTCCACACACACGCTGTGACCCGGTACGTTGGGCTTCCTCTCGTGCACGAAGGCGTTGATCACCTCGAGGAGTTGGCTCTTCGAGATCGGGCAGCCGCGGAGCTCGAAGTCCACCGGGACGTGGTCGGAGATGGGTGTCGACGTCTCTAGCGCGCTGATGTACTCGGGATGGGCGTACACGATCGACAGGAACTCGTCGACATCGGCCGAATTGCGCAGCGCCTGAATGCCACCGGCGGTGGCACAGGCCCCGATGGTCACCAAGGCTTTGGAGACCTGGCGCACCTCCTGGATCCGCGCTGCGTCGTGACGAGTCGTCACCGATCCTTCGACCAGCGACAGGTCGTAGGGTCCCTCGATCTCGCCGCGGGTCGCTTCCGGGAAGTAGGCGATTTCGATGGCGCCGGCGATCGCCAGCAGCTCGTCCTCGCAGTCGAGCAGGGTGAGCTGGCAGCCGTCGCACGAGGCGAACTTCCACACCGCGAGCTTCGGTTTGGCCGTCACAGCTCGTCCACCCGCAGCCGATCCCGGACTGCTGCATAGGAGACCACCGGCCCATCCCGGCACACGAAGTCAGGCCCGTATTGACAGTGACCGCAGAAGCCGATGGCGCACTTCATGTTGCGCTCCAGGCTCAGTGCGATCCCATCCGGGTCGACGCCGCGGCCGATGAGATCGCGTGCCACCACCTTCATCATGATCTCGGGTCCGCAAGTCATCGCTACGGTCTGGTCGGGCCGAAATGCGATACGCCCGAGCAGGTTGGTGACGAGGCCGACATCCCCGTGCCACCCGTTACTGGCTCGGTCGACCGTGACCTCGACATCGAGGTCGAAGCGCCCACGCCAGTCCCGCAACTCGTCGGTGTAGAGCACGTCGTCGGGAGTGCGCGCCCCGTAGATGAGCGACACCGCACCGTAGGTCTGTCGGTTCTCCACGACGTGGTGGATCACCGGCCGCAGCGGAGCCAGCCCGATGCCACCGGCGATCACCACGAGGTCGCGGCCCCCCTCGACCGCCACGGGCCAGCCGACGCCGTACGGTCCTCGCAGTCCCACCTGTGCTCCACGGTCCAATGCGCAGATCGCGTCGGTGACCGCTCCAACGGCACGCACCGAATGGGTGATGACGGCCGTCCCGGCCGTGTAACCGGCGATCGAGATGGGCACTTCTCCGATACCGAACACGTACAGCATGGTGAACTGTCCGGGTGCGGGGTGATCGAGGGCGCCGTGTTGCGGAGCGAACTCGACTGTCACCGTGTCGTGCGTCTCGCGACGGCTGCCGACGACACGGTAGGGGAGCGGCAGCATCTCCTCTCGAATGGGAGGCGCTGCCGCCGGGGCGGTCATCGCGGAAACTCGTAGAGATCGAGCATCTGCGTCCGGCTGCTGTGCAGCCTGGCAACGGCTTGATCGGCGACGATGCGGAGCACTACGAGCGCGAGGTGGGAGTCTGTCTCGCACTGGCGTCGCACTGCGACAGCGTCGAAGGCAACCGCACTGGTGTCCTCGATGGCCCGCGCCCGCCAGCTCCAGCGGTATGGCGGGAACATCCAGCTCAGACCGACCAGGTCACCGTGACCCAGCGTCTGGATGACGATTGGACGGCGTCTCGGGCTGGTGAGCTCGAGCCCGATCTTTCCCTCCCGCACGATGTAGAACGTGTTGGCTTCCTCATCCTCGTTGAAGATCACCTCGCCAGCGGAATAGCGAGCCTCGTGGGCCGTCGTCGCCAGCAAGTCGATCTCTTCGGCTGCGAGATGAGCCAGCAGCCGGCTGTCGGCAATGGTTTCGATCAGCTTCACGTCCCTACCTCCCGTCGGATCGCAGCAGCTTCTTTCGTGATGTCGATTCCCACTGGGCACCATGTGATGCAGCGCCCGCAACCGACGCATCCCGAGGTGCCGAACTGTTCGTGCCACCCCGAGAGCTTGTGTGTCAGCCACTGCCGGTAGCGGGACTTGATGGAGTGGCGCACCGGGGCTCCGTGCAGGCTGGAGAAGTCCATGGTGAAGCACGAGTCCCACCGCCGCCTGCGGGTGCCGCCACTGGCGTCGAGCGCCGCCACATCCTCAGTTGTGGAGCAGAAGCAGGTCGGGCAGGCGAGTGTGCAATTGGTGCACGCCAGACAGCGGGTGGCTACCTCGTCCCAGCGGGGATGGTCCTGGCGTTCTGCCAGAAGCTCGGGCAGCCCCCTGGTGTCGAGATCTCGACCCATGCTGGCTGCGCTCGTCTCGATGATGCCGGCAACCGTGGCCAGGTCATCCTCAGTGGCGATGCGTCCTGGAAGCAGGGCGAGAACCTCGGCGCCGGCGACCGTGCCCGACCGGCATACGAACTCGTGGCGATGTCGGTCTATCACCTCTGTGAGCACGATGTCGAAACCATCAGTGCACTCGGGGCCGGTCCCCATCGAAGCGCAGAAGCACGTGCCCCCGACGACCGCACAGTTGACCGCCACCAGGAAGAGGTCTCGCCGCTTTGCTTCGTAGGTACGGTCGACGTACCCGCTGTCGAGAAACACCGTGTCCTGAATGGCGATGGCGGCCAGCTCGCACCCGCGAACGCCGATGAAGGCGTACCGTCGGTTCTCCGGAGCCGGTTCGGAGAAGTCCAGCGAGCCGTCGTCATGACGCCGGATGTGAAGCAGCTCGCTGTGCGGCGGATACAAAAAGCGCTTCCAGCTCGTCTGTCCTCCGACGTACCCGAACAGCGCATCGTCGTCTCGGCGCACCAGCCGGTATGTGCCGGGCTCCTGGTGATCTGTCCATCCGGCGGGCAAATCATCAATCGAGTCGATCTCGGCGTAGCTGATCGCCGCATCGGACTTTGTGGGACCGGCGACCGTGAAGCCGCGGTCCAGGAGCACACCCACAAGAGCGCCGATGTGACTGCGGTCTACGACCTTGCCGAGTACCTCCCCGGCACGAATCGGAGCGTTGACCGTCACGTGGCTCAGTATCTAGACGGTCCCAGAGACCAGCGAGGGTCTAATGGCCCTCCACGCGTGGGCCGCCGTGCTCTACCAGCCGCCGGTGTGGTGTCATTGCACCTCAGGAATGCGCGTCACCTCGAGACGCTGAATCCGCCGCCCTCGTACCGACTGCACCCGGTAGCGATGGCTTCCGATGTCCACCTCGTCTCCCACCCGGGGCAGACGCCCCAGCTGGGAGAGGACGAGACCGCCCACGGTGTTCCAGTCGCCTTCCGGCAGGTCCTCGCCGAGCACCTCGGCGAGATCTTCGACCGGAAGCAGACCCGACGCCGACCACCCGCCGGTGTCGGTCTTCACGAGCGCATCGCCGGCGGGCCCTTCGCTGATCGATCCGAGCAGCTCCTCAGCGACGTCCTCCACGGTCGCAATACCGGCCGTTCCACCGTATTCGTCGACGACCACGGCGAGGTGCTTACCACTGCGTTGCATCTCCCGCAGGAGAGCGACGATCCGCATGGTCTCCGGTGCGATGAGCGGCTCCATCGCAACCGTCTCCACAGGCAAGTGGTGCCGTTCGGGAGGAATGGCCACCATATCGCGAAGGCGCACCATGCCGCTGATGTTGTCGAGATCGTCGGTGAAAACCGGCAGCCGGCGGTGGCCCGCCTCGAGGGCGACATCGATGGCCTCTCCGATCCTCGTGGTGTCGGCGACCGCAACGATGTCCGTTCGTGGCACCATGATGTCGTCGCATCGCCGGTCTCCAAAGCGAAACGCTCGTTCGATGAGTAGCTGGTCGGCCGCGTCGATCGTGCCTTCGTCGGCGGCGTGACCGGCCAATATGCGCAGCTCGCGCTCCGTCACGGTCGGCGACGTCGCAATACCTTGACCGGGAGCCTGCGCATCGGCGACCCACACGAGCACGGAGACAATAGGTCGCAGCATCGCTTCGAGCGCACTCACGGGCCGAGCCAGCGCCAAGGCAACCCGGTCGGAGTGGCGGACCGCTGTGGTCTTGGGGATGGCCTCGCCGTAGATGAACAGGACGATGGTGAGCGCCACCGAGGCGATGGTCACCCCCAGAGATCCGAACCAGCGTTCGGCGAGCACACCGACCACTGTGGCTGCCGTCACCTGGGCGAGCAGAGCCGTGAGCAGGATCGTGTTGAGCACGCGCGGCAGGTTGTCTGTCAGTGTGACCAGCCGCTGGGCGCGCTTGCCGTGGGACTCGGCGAGCGCAGCGGCCCGAGCCGGAGTCATGCGCAGCAGCGCCGTCTCGGCCGCGGCGACGAAGACCGCGATCACGAAGGCGACGATGAAGACGACGACGAGCGTCGTATCCGGATTCATGCGGCCTGGAGTCAAGCAGGTGAGAGCGCCAAAGGATGAAGATCGACCGGAGCGCTGCCTTCGGGTGGCCTCACCATCTAGAGTCCGGGGCTGTCAGGGAGTGGTGAAATGCCTGAGGAGATACGTAAGAAGCTCGACGAGCTGCACGCCCACCTCGATTCCGTCGACGGACCCGAGGCGGACGAGCTCCAGACTGCCGTACGCAAGTATCGGGAGGCGCTGGGCAACGAGGAGGACGACGACGCCGATTTCGTCGACGGCCTACGCGAGGCCACGCTCCGTTACGAGGTGTCCCACCCGGAGCTGTCCAACTTCATGGCCCGGCTCATCGATTCTCTGACTGCTGCCGGTTTCTGACTGCACCCTGTGCAGCTCCATCGGCCCACTCCGAGCAACGAGCACCGATCCGACTGCCGCTTCTGTCGTTGCAGCGCGACGATGGCACGACGCTGGAAGAAATCCGGCTATCGACGTGTGACCACCAAGGAGGCTCGTGTGGTCACCTCGGTTCAGATCTGGTTGCTGTGCCGTGGGCTTCAGAGGCGCACGACGTTGTCCAAGAAATTGATCGGTGGAAACGGCAACGCGTCGGGCAGTGGCTGCGCACAGATGTTGCCGTCGCTGTTCTTGTCCACACCATTGAGGAAGTCCTGAAACCCTGGACCGAACGCGGTCTTGGGCAAGAGCTCGAACGGCGGCGGACACCCGCCAATCGGCGGCGTCGCCGCTGCAGGAGCTGTCGTCCCGATCAGAAGGGCCGCCACGAGAAGTGCGACGACACGTTTCATCTTGATCCGTCCTTCTTCTGTTCAAGCCGGCTGAAGCCCGCACCCTCGCGGAACGTACTCCGACATGCGGACCGCGCCTAGACCCAGTTCTCGAGACCAGGCCTGCGGCGTGCGACGGCGCTGTCAGGTTCTGGGCATCGTCTCGGCGGTGGTCGTTCCCCGTTGCCACGACTCGTAGAGGCGTCCGTAGACGCCGCCTGCCGCGAGGAGTTCGCGGTGCGTGCCGTCTTGAACGAGCTTGGCGTGGTCGAACACGATCACACGATCGGCCGCCTCTGCCGTCGACAGGCGGTGGGCGATGGTCACGACCGTACGACCCTCGCTGAGTTGGTGCAGCGCACGGCTTATCCGGACCTCGGTTACGGGATCGACCGCTGAGGTCGCCTCGTCGAGAACCAACAGTTCCGGATCGGCGATGGCAGCCCGGGTGAGCGCGACGAGCTGCCGCTCGCCCACGGACAAGGCGCTGCCGCGCTCGCCAACCGGGGTGTCGAGACCTGCCGCCAGCTCGTCGAGCCAATCGTCGAGCCCGAGCCGGACGAAGGCGGCGTACAGCTCGCTGCGATTCGCCTCGGGGCGGCCCATCTGCACGTTCTCCGCAATCGTGCCCCGAAACAGCGCACCCTCTTGGGGAACCATCACGACCCGGTCGCGCAGCGATTCGAACCGCACTCCACGTACATCGACCCCACCCAATTCGACCGCTCCTTCGCTCGGGTCCATGAGCCGGGTCAACAGCTTGGCAAACGTCGTCTTTCCCGATCCGGTCTCGCCGACGATCGCCACCTTGGTGTGCGGTGCGATGGTGAGATCGACATCCATCAGCGCTCTGGTGCCGGTCGCGTCTGCTGCGGATTCGCCCGGATTCGGGTAGCGGAAGGCGACGTGGCGAAAACGCACATCGAGCGGGCGATGGGGGAGGTCAACACCGGCAGGACCGGGGTCAGCGACATCCGGCGGAATGTCGAGTACATCGAGCACTCGTCGCCATCCGGCCACAGCTGTCTGCGCCTCGTTGACCGCCTCGCCCAAGACCTGAATCGGCTGAATGAAGAGCTGCACCAGAAACAGAAATCCAACGACGGTGCCGACGGTCACGGTGCCTTGCACGGCGAGGACGGTCCCCACGATCAACACGACGGTGATCACGATGGACGAGAACAGCTCGCCCACCCCGGAGAACACCGAGGACGTGGCGCCGGCCCGCAGCCCCGAGGAGCGGTGATCCTCGATCGCTTCGGCCAACTTGGTGCGGGTGCGTTCTTCGACGCCGTAGGCACGGATCACCGGGGCGCCGACGACCACCTCGGCAAGTGTGGCCAGCATGTGGCCAACCGCTCGGCGCACCTCGAGATACGCACGCTCCAGTCGTGCTTGGAACCACCGGATGGTGAGCATGATCACCGGCACCATCACCAGCACGGTGGCGGCCAGCGGCAGCGAGAAGACCGCCATCACCGCCAGCGCCAGGATGGCCTGGGCCCCGTTCACCAGCAGCATGATGCCGCCCCATTGCATGAACCGGCTGATCTGGTCGACGTCGGAGGTGACGCGCGCCACCAGCGCTCCCCGTTGTTCGGACGCTTGGTGCAACATCGAAAGGTCGTGGATGTGGCGGAAGGCGCGGACCCGCAAACCGGAAAGGGCCGTCTCCGACACCTGCGCCAGCCGGAGATGCATGAACCCGGTGGCGAGAGCAGTGACGGCTGTGGCGACCAGGGCCACAGCCACCATGCGCCACACGAAGTCCATGTCCACGCCGCCGTCGGTGAGCCCGTTGTCGAGCACCTGCTGGATGACGACGGGGATGATGACCCGCCCGGCGGTGGAGATGAGGGCGAGGGCGATCGTGCCGGGCAGGCCGCGGCGCAGCTCCGGCGACAGGGCGAGCCCGCGGCGCAACGTCTGCAGCGCAGTACTGCGCCTGCCTCGCTCTGGAGCGGCGACGACAGTTGCGGTCATGCCGCTTCCTCGGCGTCGTAGGCGTCGATCAGGGCCTTGTAGGACGGCAAACGCGCATACAGGTCGGCGTGGGTGCCGCGGCCGGCGACCCGCCCGTCCTCTACGAAGATCACCTCGTCCGCAAGCATGATGGAGGACCGGCGATGCGCCACGATGACCACCGTGGTATCGAGCATTGCCAGACCGTCGAGGATCTCGCTCTCGATGGCCGGGTCGACGGCCGAGGTGGCGTCGTCGAGCACGAGTAGGCGGGGCGAGCGCACGAGCGCACGAGCCAGCGCCACTCGCTGTCGCTGACCTCCGGAGAGCGTTGCCCCGCGCTCACCGACCAAGGTGGCATACCCCTCGGGCAGCGCCGAGATGAAGTCGTGTGCGCGCGCGAGCCGGGCCGCTGCCTCCACTTGCTCGGGCGTGAAGTCCTCGTCGAGGGTGATGTTGGCGTAGATGCTGTCGTCGAAGAGAAAAGCCTCTTGAAACACCAGTGCCGTGGTGCGGGCAAGCGTGCCGTGGTCGAGGTCGACGAGACCGCTGCCATCGAGACGAATAGTGCCGGCGTCGGGATCGAACAGACGCACGAGAAGCTGAGCGATCGTGGATTTGCCGGAGCCGGTCGGGCCAACCAGCGCAACCGTCTTTCCCGGGGGCACGTCGAGCGACACCGATTCGATCCCGCGCGCACCTTCATGGGGAACGACGGGCTCGTCGGCAGTGGCGGCGAGATCTGCCTCGGCGCTGTCGCTGTAGCGATATCCGATTGCGTCGACGTCGGTGGCTGCACCACCTTCGGCGGTGAGGTTGATGTGACCGAAATCGACCTTTGCCGTCGTGTCGAGCACAGACTGGATGCGCTCCCAGCCGACGATCGCACCCGGGAGCTGGCCGAGCAGCCACGCGAAGACCCGCATCGGCATCGCCACCAGGCGGAACAGGTAGGCGAAGGTGACCAGGTTGCCGGCGGTGATGAGACCTTGATCCACCCGCCAGGCGCCGACGACCACCACCGCCAGAATGCCGATCGTCGGCAGTGCCTCCATGATCGGATCGAACGCTGCCCGCAGGCGGCCGAGCGCAACCATCTCGTCGCGCAAGTCATCGGATCGTTCGCCGAATCTGCCGACCTCGGCATCCTCGCGCCCGAGCGTTTTCACCACGAGGGCGGCATCAAACGACTCGTGGGCGATCTCCGACACCTCGGCACGGAGACGCTGGGCGGCGGCCGCCACCACCCGCATCCGGCGCTGGAACGCAAAGTTGGTGATGGCGATGGCGGGAAGGATCAACAGACCGACCAAGGCAAGGAAGGGATCGGTTGCGATGAGCAGCGCCGTCGTGATCGCCAACATCACCACCACACCGAAGGCCATCGGTAGGGGAGCGGCGACGTGCGAAGCCGCCTCCACGTCGGCGTTGACATTGGAGAGGAGCTGCCCGGTGGGGTGACGGCGATGCCATTCGACGGGAAGCTCGAGGTAGCGGTCGGTGACGTCGGTGCGGTCGCGAGCTTGCAGCCGATACTGAGCCGCATACGCACCGAGACGGCGCAGGGTGATACCGACGGCGCGAAACAGCGACACACCGATGAGGGCCAGGCCCGCTCCAGCCAGCGCCGCCAGTGTCACCTCACCCGCTGCGACCGCCGGGATGAGCACGGTGTCGGTGATCCAGCCGATGACCACCGACGACAAGACCGTCATCACGGCAAAGAGGATCGTCCCCACGCCACCGAGGGCGAACTGCTGCGGCGCTCGCCTCAGCTGGCGGCGAATGAGGTCCATGCCATTGCCGAGAATGGCCCGCTCAGAACTGCGGGCCTGCTCGACGACGGCATCGGTTGCGGTGGCCACGAGCGAAGGCTAGAGGCTGCCGGCGACGAGCCTTTCGTCCGCAGCTGCCGGGCGTACCGAGCGTCGTGCGACGTGCGATGAGTGCGACCGACGAGCCGGGCAGTCCCGTGATGTTGGGACCGTTGGGGGTGGGCGGCGGCCGGCTCACCGCAGGACAATGTGCACGTGAGATTGCGGTTTCGCCCGAACTACCCACCGGGACGCCAGCCCTATGACCCGATCAACGGAATGCGCGTGGGAGCGCTGGCAGGGGCGGTGGCCGGCGCCATCGCCACTGCTGTCCTCACGCCGGCAGCCGCCTGGCTGATCCCGGTCGGTGCGGTGCTGGGAGGGGTTGTCGGCTACGTCCGAGAGCGACGTGGCTTGGACCGGGGCTGACTTACGTCACAGTGACGCAATAGCCTCGGGCATCAGGCCTCGGTGAGGGAGTGGGCTACACGTTCCAAACGCCGGCGTACCTCGGTACCCACCTCGGTGATCGCGTCGGACTCGGCCAGACCCATCGCGGCTTCCGGGTCCATGAAGTCGACGACCACGCCGTCATCGGTCTGTCGCACGACCACGTTGCACGGCAGCAGAGTTCCAATGGTGGGCTCGGCGGTGATCGCCTGATGCGCCAGCGGCGGGTTGCACGCGCCCAAGATCCGAAAGGCGGCCATGTCGACATCCAGCTTGGTCTTCATGGTCGCAGCAACGTCGATCTCGGTGAGCACGCCGAAGCCCTCGGCGGCCAGCGCCTCGACCGTCTTGTCCACGGTCTTGTCGAAATCGTCATCGGTGGTTATGGAGAAGCTGTAACTCATGGGCAGAGGGTACCGAGGTTGGGGCGTTGGGTCGCCGCAGACGTGGCATGCGGCGGAGCATGGTCACCGCCAGGAATCGTCACTGTGACGTAATAGGCGGGGACAGGGACACCCGGCAGAAGTGGTGGATGCGAAGGATTCTGAGCGGGAGACGAACGAGAGCCGGAAAACAGAGCCAGACCTCGGCTCGATCGGCCATCCGGGCCTGCTCGATGGTGTAGCGCACGCCGCGAAGTTCGCACACCGCAGGACCGGCGAGCACGTTCTGCACCCAGTCCGCCGACGGTCCGTAGGTCAGAGCTGCAACATGGTCGTCCTCGCAGCGAAACAAGTTGATCGGGGTTCGATACGACCGCCCACTGCGCCTGCCGACATGTTCGATGATGACGAACGTCGCAGTCCGGGCCACCAGTGGCTCGATGAGGCGATTGGTGAATCGCTTGTTGAACCTGGCGACCGCTCGGGGGATGGGCATCGGCGTCCACACTACCTTCCAGGTACATGTCCCATAATCCACGTTATGTAAAGTGGCCAGGATGCGGTCGAGCGGCGCCTGAGATTCTGGGTGCGATGCCCCACGGCGAGACCTTCGAAGCGCAAAAGCGATCAAATCCGCCTCTGACGTAGCATCGGCTCGTATACGCTCGAGTCATGAAACGCGCTCTCGCAGCTTTCGACCGGCGTTTCGTGCTCGACGAGTTCGAGCCGGCGTACCTGGCGCTGACCCAGGGACAACTCGAAGATCGTGTCGAGGCGGCGCTGGCAGAGCTGGCGATGTGCCGGGTGTGTCCTCGCGACTGCGACGTCAACCGGTTGGAGGACGAGACGGCGCTGTGTCACACCGGCCGACACGCTCGGGTGGCGTCGGCGTTTCCCCACTTCGGCGAAGAGGACTGCCTCCGCGGCTACCGTGGCTCGGGCACCATCTTCTTCGCGTTCTGCAACCTCCGCTGCGTGTTCTGCCAGAACTGGGACATCTCGCAGGCGCCGGCCGGCGACGAGATGGCCGCCGACGAGATCGCAACGCTGATGCTGCGCCTCCAGGACATGGGCTGTCACAACGTCAACTTCGTGACGCCCGAACACGTCGCGCCCCAGGTGGTGGAGGCGATCGCGGTGGCGGTCCCGAAGGGGCTGCGGGTGCCGATCGTGTACAACACCAGTGCCTACGACTCGCTCGCGTCGCTTCGGCTCATGGATGGCCTCGTCGACATCTACATGCCGGACTTCAAGTTCTGGAACCCGGACTCGGCCCGGCGGTTGGCCCGGGCCAAGGACTATCCAGAGGTGGCACGAGCCGCGATCGCAGAGATGCATCGCCAGGTGGGGGTGCTGCGCGTGGGCCCCGACGCTCTGGCCCGGCGGGGTTTGCTCGTGCGTCATCTTGTGATGCCCAATCAGCTCGACGAGTCGGCCGCCATCTTCGAGTGGCTCGCGGATGAGGTGTCGCCAGACACCTACGTGAACATCATGGGGCAGTATCGCCCAGAGCATCGGGTCCCTGGAAACGAGCGGTACGCAAACATAAACCGCCGGCCGTCCCGTGACGAGATGGAGCGCGCCTACCAGGCCGCCGCCGACGCGGGCCTATGGAGATTCGACGAACGCCGGGTGGCGTAGCGCAGCCACCCGGCGTCCCGTTCGCAGACATCCTCCTCGACGTCACCGCCGGCTACGAGTTCACGGTCGTTGCCTGCGACGATTTCGGCCATGGCGGCGTCAACACCGTCCGTCCGATCGGCGCCGCGGCCCATGGGATCTGCTCGGACCGGCACGAGAATAGTTTGGCTGCTGCTGGCCGTTCCAGGACGAGGCAGGGCGAGTGAGCCCTTTGGCGGGCTCGCTGAGCCGCAAGCAGCTCTATGTCTTGGTCCGGACTCAGCGTTCGAGCGCGCGGCGAGCTTCATCGGCACGATTCCGTGCCTTGGCCGCACGGTCCTCGGCTGCGACGGCGAGCGCCAGCGCACGTTCGGCGTCACGGCGGAGCGCCACTGCTTCCCGCTCCCGCTCCCCTGCCTCTCGCTCCAGCTTGGCGACACGATCCTGGGTCTTGCTGCCACCCGCTCGCTCAGCGGACGGGTGAGCGGGAGCATCAGGTTCGATCGCAAGCCCAAGCCCGAATCCACCGAGTTCTGCTGGCTCGAGCTCGCGCTCGAGCTGGCCGCTCAACAGGCGCGATTCCGCCTCCATGTCGGTGGCGGCCGCAAGCAGCGTGTTGCGGATCTGCTTGCGAACGGATTCGCTGACGTCCGGTGTGGCAACCATGGCTTCGACCGCGGCTGCCCGCGCCTGCGAGGCAGCTCGCAACTCCTCCGCCGAGCCCGCCGTTCGGATCTCTCGGTGCGCAGACGCAAGTTCCTCTACGAGCTCGGGTCGCTGGCGAACCAGGTGATTCAGCGCGGTCGCCGCTGCGGTGGGTTTGCGCAGGCCTTTGACCCGCTTGGCTTCATCCGCTTCGCCAGCTTCCTGCAGCGCCCGTACCAGCTCGTTGCGTCGCGCGATGAAGTCCTCGGCGGGACCGGAGTACAGGTCGTCGATGGTCACCGTGCGTCACAAACTACCGGCTGCCTTACCTGACGAAGGTAGCCCACACAGCATGTGAGAGTTGGTGCCATCGCAAGAGATCGCAGCGGGTCAGGCGTCGGCGGCGATGGCGGCGCCGATGATCCCGGCGTTGTTCCTGAAGCGGGCGACGCTGATTGGCACATCGACGGTGAGCTCGTCGGCAAACTTGTCAATCTTCTTGCTGGCACCGCCGCCGAGAATGAAGTGATCCGGTGTGAACACTCGGACGACACGTTGCAGGAAGTAGTCGAACCGTCGGCCCCAATCAGTCCAGCTCAGGTTGTCGGTCTTCCGCGCCCGGTCGCCGGCATAGAACTCGATCGGTTCGCCGTCTTTGCCGGGCATTCGTCCGAGCTCGATGTTCGGGATCAGCACGCCGTCACGGAAGACTCCGGTACCGAGGCCGGTGCCGATCGTGACCATGATCACCGTGCCCATCAGCCCGCGACCGGCCCCGAGGGTCATCTCGGCCACGCCGGCCACGTCGGCGTCGTTCTCCACGACGAACTTCAGCCCGGTTGCCTCTCCGAAGAGCTCGTCCACGTGGGCGCCCGGCCAGGACTCGTCGATGTTGCCCACAGTGCGCGCCTGCCCGTCGACCACCACCGTGGGAAAGCTGCACCCGACCGGACCGTCGTAGTCGAGTTGGGTGACGAGCTTCCCGACCACGGTCGCGATCTTCTTCGGCGTCGCCGGTCGCAGCGTCCTGATGCGGACGCGTTCACTCAGCAACTTGCCCGTTGCGGTGTCGACGATTGCGCCTTTGACGCCGGAGCCGCCGACATCGATTCCGAGTGTGCCCATGGTGCGCTGGCCCCGCTTCGCTGGCCGTGAGTGAGACGATCGCACACCTTAGAACGCCTGAGTTCTACTCATCCCGCAGATGGTCGCAAAGCCGAGACGACTGTGGCGTTCGCCTCTAAAGGGAGATCGCCAGGATCACGAGGCTGGAAGTGCGTCCCTCGTGACGGGGACGAGACCGACCGTGTTCCCGCACATCGTCGGAGGAAGGAAGGCTTCACCATGAACTCACGACAGACCGTGCTGATTGGCGGGGCGACCGGCAACGTCGGAGGCGGCGCGGCGCTTGCGCTGGCACAACGAGGTGCCCACGTGGTGTTGCTGGGTCGCCGCCAGGGAACGTTGGATGACAAAGTGGATGCGACCCGTGTCGTTCTCCCCGAGGACGAGCAGGAGGATGTTTCCCTCGACACGCTGACCGTCGATTTCGCCGACATGGACTCCGTGAGGATGGCGGCCGACGAGGCGTTGGACCGTTTCCCTGCCATCGACGGACTGGTTCTGTCGGCCGTAGCCCATGTCCAAGGTGGTCCGAACATCTTGCCCAACGGCCACGAGCTGATGTTCGCAACAAACGTCATGGGGCCGTTCCTCTTCGCCAACCTGTTGCGAGACCGGATAACGCAATCGGGGGGATTGATCCTGCACGTCGTCGCACCCTTTCACGAGAGGATCGACTGGGAAGATCTCGAGAGCATCAGGAAGCACCGGACTACGCAGGCCTACAACAGAACCAAGACCATGCATCGCATGATCGCGGCTGAGATGGCCCGCAGGTATGCGGGTGACATCACGTCCGTGGCGTTCGATCCCGGATTCACGATCGATACAGAGGATCCAACGCTGCGGGATCGCTGGCCGACCGGCTTCCTCGGAATCTACTGGCGTGTCTTGACGAAGCTCTTTGCGTCGCCGCCTGCGGTAGCCGGTGAGCCGCTGGCACACTTGATGCTGTCGCATCGTGATCGCGATGCACTCAACGGTGCGCTGTACAAGCGGTACCGTCGGATCGACAAGAGGGACAAAGCCATGAACGACGAAGCGTCGGGCCGCAGGCTTTGGGACGAGTTGGCCGCACGCACCGTGCTGACCAAGCGCTCATGAGCCTCTCGGCGTAACCGGCGCCCGAGCCGGGCGGTCATTCAAACGGATCGTTGAAATGGAGCTGGATAGCGGAAAGAGATGCACGGCGCTGCCGAGCAGCTACTCGGTGGTGCCCTCGTAGAGGCCCATCTGGTTTCCTTCCGTGTCGGAGAACACGGCATACCAGCTGGTGTCACTGATCGGTGTCTTCTCCATGACCACCGCTCCCCCGGCGTCGGTCACCGCAGCGAGGACCTCATCGATCGAATCCACTTCCACGTAGTTCCGGACGCTCTGGAACCCATCCTCTCTCTGCGAAAAACCCCCGCCGCTGATCTTGTTGGGCGCCTGCCACATGGGATAGCCCTCGTAGCCCGGCAACTCTTGGATCTCCCAGCCGAGAACCGTGCTGTAGAAGTCGGTCGCCCTCTTCATGTCGTCTACCGGGATGTCGATGTGGGTGATGTCGCCATGCGCCATTGAGGCTCCTTTCAGCCGGCTTCCAAAGACTATCGGTTGCGGGCGAGTGTCCTACTGACGAAGAGTCATCCGAGAATCGTTGGAGCTGGTCGTGTCCAAGTCAAGGCCAAGACCCCGACGTAGTGGTGCCAATCGCCAGCGTGTCGCCGCTAGGCCTTGACGAGGCAGAACGGGTGACCCGCCGGGTCCAGGAACACCCGCCATTCGCCAGGACTGGGTTGCGACTCGGTCTTGACCGCACCGAGCGCGAGAACCGCTCGCTCGCCTTCCTCGAGGTCTGGGACGTCGAAGTCCAAGTGAGCTTGCTGTGGCGCACCGTCAGGCCACACTGGCGGTCGATAGTCGGGATCTCGCTGAAAGCCGAGGTCCACGCCCGCGCCGGTGTGGAGACGAACCCAGTCATCGGAGGCGGTCGCCGCATTGACCTCTCCGCCGACCACGTTCTGGTAGAAGGCTGCCAGAGCTCGCGGATCCGGACAGTCGAGCGCAACGAGAGCGAATGACGCGATGGGCACCAGCGGACACTAGCCCGCCGGCCCAATGATGATTGCCCTGTGAGAACCGGCAACCCGGCCCTCCCCTGCCGAGGTGGCGCTGGGCGTGGATCAGGCGGAGGGGTCTCGCTCGGGTTCGACCCACCGCTCGATACGTGCCGTGATGCCACGGGAAATCCACTGAGTCGGCTCGCGTCGGTCATTCGTCGAGATCGACCCGCTCCCAGCCAGCTGGTGCTATCCGCGAACGTCCACTGCGCCCGATGGAGGTCCCCGCATCCAGCCACCTCCCCACCGAAGGCGTGCAAGCCTGTTTCGAGTGTGACGATCGAGTCGACTTCGATGCCGCCGCTGGGATTGGAGAAGGTGAACAGGGCTACACCTCTCCATGCGGGGCCATCGGCCGAATGCCACACAGCTCCCTCCGAAACATGCGTGCCCACCGCGACGAAGACCTCTCCGGGTGGGTACCAGACAACATCGGTCATGGCTCCATCAACGAAGCTCGGATCAGTCTCAACGCGCCTCCAGACCGATCCATCGCCGGAAACCCAAACTGCGGCCTCGTCGTCTTCGCTGATTCCTTGCTGGCGGCGATCCTCTCCGACCGCTAGCCCCAGCGGCCCTACTGCGACGGCACGCACGTCGGCATCGGTTCCCAACAATCCGGCATCTCCACCTTCGACCAGACCCGCAACCGGGATCGTCGCCCCAGTCGTCGCGGAGATCGCTACGGTGTGTCTGCTCCGGATCCGGTGCATGCGGCCAAGGTGAACCCGGCGACAGCGGCAGCTACAGCCCTCGTCTCGCCCTCCTCCCCCAGCTCGGATCTCCCAAAGGACGGACTCCTCTCGACATCGGCCGGAGCTGGCAAACGCTCTCCAGCGGCGCCGAGTTCCCCACGGTCAGAACGGTCTCAGACAGGTGGCGCCGTCCCGCCCGGCGTGACAATGCGGCGGCATGTGATTTTGAGAGAAGTGCGATGCGTGCGTCTCGTTAGTCGAAGCCGGTGAGAGTTGTGATGGGACGCCTATCGTTGGATGCCGATGGCCAAACGGATCGTGCTCGCCGACGACGCTTACATTCTGCGGGAGGGAGTCAAGCTCGTCCTCGAGCAATCCGGCCACGAAGTCGTGGCTGCGGCGGAGAACTTGGATGAGCTCATCGAAGCGGTAGAAGCGCACGATCCAGACGTCGTGGTCACGGACATCCGGATGCCGCCAACCAACACCGATGAAGGCATCCGCGCCGCTCGAGAGATACGCACGGCGCATCCCGAGATCGGAGTGGTCGTACTCAGTCAATACGTCGAGCCGGACTATGCGCTGAAGCTCCTCGAGAATGGGTCGGCAGGCTTGGCGTACCTGCTCAAGGAGCGGGTGGGAGATGCGGGTGCGCTGGCCGAAGCCGTGGAGCGGGTGGCGGCAGGTGACTCGGTCATCGATCCAAAGGTGATCGACGCCCTTGTGGAAGGGCGCATCGATCGGAAAGCATCGAAGATCGGCCGGCTGACGCCGCGGGAGACCGAGGTCATGGCAGAACTGGCTGCAGGCAAGTCGAACTCTGCGATCGCCGACAGTCTCTATCTCTCAGAGCGGGCGGTGGAGAAGCACATCAATTCGATCTTCACCAAGCTCGATCTGCTGCCCGAGAAAGAGACAAACCGGCGGGTGCGAGCCGTGCTGCTGTATCTCGCCGAGACCAGTGAGTGACGGTGTGGAAAACCACACCCACGGGACACCTGTCTCCTCCCTGGCGCCGGACGGCTTGACAACGGACGATGACGGGGTGGCGATCGTGACCCGCACCGTGCGTGTTCTCATCGTGGACGACCAAGTGCCGTTCCGCATGGCGGCGCGTCTGGTGGTCGATCTGACGGACGGCTTCGAGGTGGCCGGCGAGGCGGCCAGTGGCGAGGAGAGCCTCGCTCTCGTCGAGAAGCTGGCGCCCGACCTCATTCTGATGGACATCAAGATGCCCGGAATGGATGGCCTCGAAGCGACCCGGCAGATCGTGACTCGAGACGCAACTGCCAATGTGATCGTTCTGTCGACATACGAAGCCGAGGAGTACGAGCAACTCGCCCTCGCCGCCGGTGCAGTCGCCTTCATACCCAAATCCGAGTTCGGTCCCGACGAGCTGCTCACCGCATGGGCGAGCTGCAACTGAAGATCGAGCGCCGCCATCGACCTGGGTTCACACCCCGGCCGAAGTCCGAACTGAAAGCGTTCCGGCGATCGTCGTGCGACCGCCGGGTTTCGAGTCGATCAGCAAGGTGCCCCCCAACGCATCGAGACGGTCGGTCATGTTGGTGAGACCGGAGCCGCGCTCGACGTTGTCGAGGTCGAAGCCGGGTCCGAAGTCCGATACCTGGAACGTCAGGGCGTCGTCGGCGTCGGACACCCGCACACTGAGCGGTCCTGTGGCGTGTTTCGTGGCGTTCGTGATGGCTTCGGAGATCGCAAAGTACACCGCGGCCTCGGTGGGAAGTGGGTGCCGGCCGAGGATGTTGGTGTCGACCCGGACCCCCATGGGCGTGAGATCTGCCAGGGCGGAGACCGCTGCAGACAGCCCTTCGGCTTCGAGTAATGGGGGGTAGATCCCGTAGGCCAGCGCCCGGATCTGATCGATGGCGTGCTGCGCTTCGTCCGCCATCTGGGTCACCATGGCGGCGGTTCGATCGCTGCCCTCCCGTGCGGCAAGCTGAGAGGCCAAACCCAGTTGGAGCTTGAGCGCCAACACGAGTTGTTGGGCTCCCTCGTTGAGCTGCTGCTCGAGACGGCGTCGTTCCACATCGTGGGCGCTGAGAAGACGGCGACGTGAATCGGCGAGTTGCCGCGCCTTCTCCTCGAGTTCGGCATCGAGGCGACGCCGCGCAAGGAACAACGCCGCTGAGGCCGCCAGGTCCTCGATGAGACGTGTCTCTGTCGGATTGAGCCCATCGCCTCGGGGTTTCTCCACCGAGAGCGCTCCGAGCACGTCATCGCCGCGGGTGATGGGGACCACAGCACCTTGGATCTCCGCCAGCCCAGCCACAGCCTCCGAAGGTCGTGCTGACGCCGGTTGACATGCTGCGGCTCCCAGCCCATCGATGCCGGCCACCCACACCACGGCTCGCTCCGCACCGGTTCCTTCAGCGAGGCGCAACGCCATGCGGTCGAGGAGACCTTCACCCATCTCGGCGACAGCCAGGCGCCCCGTGAGATCGGAGAGCACCTCGTAGGGGGTGGCCCGTTGCCCGTACACGAGCCGGTTGACCCATCGTTGCAGCCGGTCACGGAAGGGTTCGAACACTACAGCGACCAGGGCGATCGCCGCCACGGACAGCGACACACTCGTGCCCTCGAACAGCGAACCGATACCGACCACCACCCCGGCGTACACCGCCGTGATGAACCCAGCCAAACCAACGAACACCAGCGTCTTGCTGATCACCAGATCGATGTCGAACAGCCGATATTTCGTGATGGCAATACCGAAAGAGATCGGAATGGCTGCGAGCGCGACGGTGCCGATCGGCTCGGGCGCCAAACCGAAGAAGAAGATCGTCACCACCTGCAACGACACGCCCAGCGTGACCCAGCGGTACTGCAGTCGCTCCTCGCCCGAACTCTTCCTGAACCGCCGTATGAGGCTCACGAGCGCCGCGAGCGCAACGGCCATGGGGACCAGCATCAGCATGCTGAGCACGCCGGCGGGGCCCATCTCGTTTCCATAGATGACGCTGTAGGGCGTAGCGACCCACGGGGCGGTCCCCAGGAGCGTCGGAATGACCATCGCCGCCATGCACAATCCCGACACCCAGGCCACGCGGCGCCATGTGGTCGACACCGCCGACCCGCCCGGGAAGAGGATCAGTAGGTGGTTTGCGAGGAGGAACGCCGCCGGTACCCAGAACGAGAGCGAGATCGCCAAGGCGCCTGCGGCCAGTCCATCGATGTCACCGGGTGCGACCGTCACCTGGCCGGCTTCGATCATGGCTCCGGTGAACCCGGTACGCGACATACCAATTCTCGAGCCCAGCTGGCTCGCAACGCCGAAGAAGGCAGCCCAGATCAGCGCCCACACTGCGCCGTTGCGCGGAACGGCGCGCACCGACACGGCAGTGACGCCCCCGAATGCACTCGCGAGGATGATCATCTCGGCGGCGTCGCCGATCGCTCCAGCCGAGATCGACATCGCCACGTAAATCGCTGCGAGCGCCATGGCGACCGCAATCACGCCGAAACCCATCCGGCGCATCGCGGTGTCGGACAGCGGGATCACGAGGTGGCCTCTTGGGGTGGAACGGCGGGGAGGGTTCCGGTGATGGTGGTGCCGTGGCCCGGTGTCGCGGTGAGTTGGAGGGTGCCTCCGGAGGCGTCGAGACGGTCTTCCATGTTGGTGAGCCCGTCGCCCCTCGTGAGCGAACCCGGGTCGAATCCCTGCCCATCGTCATGCACGGTGAACGCAACGGTGCCGTTGTGTTGGCGTAGCGCGACCGTGGCGCTCGAGGCGCCGGCGTACCTCGTCACGTTGTCCAATGCTGCGATGACGCAGAAGTAGATGGTCGACTCGATCTGGCGGCTGTAACGACCAATGCCGTCCGAGTCGACGGTCACCGGGATCGGCACCCGGCGGGTGTGGGCGGTGATGGCGGAACTGAGACCCTCGGCTTCGAGCAAAGGCGGGTAGACACCGCGGGCGAACTCACGCATCGCATCGACGGCGGCGTCGGCGTCTGCCGCAAGCCGCTGCAACCTCTCGGCGGTCTCGAGAGCTCCATCTTTGTCGGCGATCGCCTTCGCCAGCCCCAACTTCACCTTCAATGCCACGAGCTGCTGCTGGGCGCCGTCGTGGAGATCGCGTTCGAGGCGACGGCGGGTCTCGTCCTGGACGGCGACGAGACGCCGTCGTGATTCGCGCAACTCCTCGACACGAGCCTCCAACCGCTCCGTCAACAGCTGATTGCGCAAGACGAGGCCCATCCCGGAGGCGACTTGCTCGGCCAGCCGGCGATCGTCTTCTTGGAGCTGCTGGCCTGGCGGCAGATACAGGTCGAGCGAACCGAGAGCTGCGCCGGAGTCCTCGATGGGCAGGCTCACCACCTCCGACGACGCACCGGAGGGTGTCTCCGGCCACACCGCGGCCGCGATCACGTCTCCGTCGACGCGGATCGAGATCACAACCCGTTCCGCCCGGGTCCCCTCGGCCAACGACCTCGCCGCCTCGTCGAACGAGACGTCGCTGGTGGCGGCCACTCGTTGCGAGAACTCAGACAACACCTCGTACGGCGTGGCTCTCCGGCCGAATACGACCCGGTTGGCCACTCGCTCCATCCGGCGCCGCACCGGCTGAAACGCCACCGCCACGATCGCCGTAGCCCCGATCGCCAGACCTGTGTTCGGTTCGTCGGCGGAACCGACCAATGCACCGAGCCCGACCACCACCGCCACGTACACCACACCGATGAACACAGCCAGCGCTCCGAACACCAGCGTCCGCGAGATCACCACATCGACATCGAATAGGCGATGCCGGATGATCGAGATGCCGTAGGCCGTCACCAGGATCAACAGACCGGCCGCTATCACAAAGCCGGCACTGCCGACCATGCCCAAGAGGGCCAGCGGCACGAACACCGACAGCGCCCAGATCATCCACTTGATCCGAGCGCGCTCCGTTGCGCCGGCGCCTCGAAAGCGCGCCACCACACTTGCCAGCGAGAGCAGAGGCAATCCCAGAAGGAATGGGGCCGACACATGGAAGAGGGGATGCTCTGCGACGACAGATGCGCTGTCGGGATGCCACACCGGTATGTTCACGGGAATCAGACCGACGACGGCGGCGGCAGAGAGAATCGCGATCGGTCGCCACCGTGGCGACGGCACGCGGCCGTCGGGGAACAGCAGCATTCCGAAGGTGAGCAGGACCAACTGTCCGGACGACGCAACGACCACCGACACCATCTCGATCCAGGCGGCCGTTCGGGGGATGTCCGTCGGCACGTAGGTCTCCACGGACAGGCGAAGCGGCACATCCGGAGCGATGACCGATCGGACGGCGACACCGAGCGCGAGGAAGGCCGTAGCCGCCATGAAAACGCTCAGTGCCCATATGAGCCTGTTCCCAGGCTGCTGTCCAGCGCCGATCCAGGCGATGAACCCGAAAGCGGAGCTCACGGCCGCGGCAAGGAGCACGTCGCTGTCAACGAGGCCGCTCAGCCCGTGCCGGGACATCACGATGGCCACGGAGAGTGGCCCGGCGAGCCAAGCGAACAAGCACGTCCCGCGAATCACGCGCGCTGCGCTCACGTCGCCCTCCTTGGGAAGCGGTAGGCCGCAACCGGGGTGATGCGACCTTTGACGAGGGCCGGCTCGAGCGTATCGGCATCGGGCGGAGACTCCAGGGCGGCATACGTGGCTTCGCTCAGCACCGTCTCCCCCGGCTCGCCCCACTGTTGGAGCCGCTGCGTGAGGTTGACGGTGTCGCCGACGACCGAGTACTCGAGGCGCTCGTCCGAGCCGAGCAATGCGGCTGCGACCATCCCGGTGGAAAGACCGATGCCCAGCCCGAACGGCTCGAGGTCATGCGACGCCCATTCGGCGTTCACGTTCGCCTGTGCCTCGTGCATGGCGACCGCCGCATCGACGGCTCGCGCCGCATGGTGGGCGAGGGGATTTGGTGCGCCGAAGACGGCCATCACGGCGTCGCCGACGAACTGCATCACGGTTCCGTCGTGGGCGAGGATGGCCCGGTTCATCTCGGCGCGGTGCCGGTTGAGCTGTCCGGCCAGCGCCGTCGGGTCCGTCCGCTCGGCGATGCTCGAGTAACCGCGTATGTCCGCCATGAGCACGGTTACTTCCAGCTCCTCCGTCTCCCCGATGCGGCGACCCTCGCGACGCAGCTTGTCGGCCAGACCACCGGGCAACAGCCGGGACAGCTCCTCACCCTGTTCCTCGCGGTCGGCTATGGCGTGCTGCAAGGTGCGCAATCGCTCCAGGGCAGCACCGTTCCCGGCGGACAAGCCTTCGGCGAGTTTCACGAACAGCGCCTCGATGCGGGCGTCGACATCGGCCGGGGTCGTTCGCAACGCAACCGCTATCGCCTTGATCGGGGTGCCCTCCGCGACGAAATCAAGGAGCCGTTGCTCGGCGTCGTTGAGGAGCCCGTCCGAGGCGACGGGGCGGGTGAGCGCTTCGACGATCTTGGGATCGAGCATCGACCCGCCGGTGGCTACCTCACGGATCGCTCGCACCAACTGATCACCCTCGGCGACCCGATCCTTGAGCAGATACGCATAGCCGGCGGCACCGTCCGACAAGAGTGACACCGCGTACTCGGGATCGTCGTACTGGGAGAGGATCACGATCCCAGTCCCCGGGTGGCGTTTCCGCACCAGCTTCGCCGCCTCGATTCCCTCGCTCCGGAAGTCCGGTGGCATACGGATGTCCGTGACGATCACCTGCGGCTCAGCCATCTCGGCTCCCGAGACCAAGCCGTCGAAGTCGTCGGCAACTCCGACCACGGCGAGGTCGTCGGACAGCTCCATCAGTGCCCGCACCCCTTCCCGCACGAGGAGGTTGTCGTCCGCCAAGAATACCGAGATGGGCATGACCGAATGGTGCCTGATCAGATCGTGTCGCGTGAGGGGGCAAGCTTGCGAATCCGTGGTGAGGAAACCCACACCCCAATCCACCTGTCTGCACGATCGACCCAGACGCAGAACTGCGTCACACTGCCTGCAGTCTTCGTATCGACCAGGAGGAGCTCATGCGGGTCGAATCATCCGTCACTTCCGTCAGCTGGA
This sequence comes from Acidimicrobiia bacterium, assembly GCA_041608535.1. GTDB lineage: Bacteria > Actinomycetota > Acidimicrobiia > Spongiisociales > UBA5794 > JBFISM01. Next base: position 2,113 of record JBFISM010000036.1, on the reverse strand, counting down.
TTCCCTCCGAGGCGATCACCGGCATAACGCGCCTTGGCATGGACATCGGGATCGGTCACTATGACCCGCCTCCACCCGACCACGTTGACGACGACGTGCTCGACCGACTGCAGGAGGCGGACGCCTTGCGAGCCGCCAACCGGCTTGCGGCGTGGATCGAAGTCGACGACGGGCGGATCGTGGACGCCGGCTACTCCGGGAGGGCGGTCATCGGCTCGACCACCGCCAAGTTCGGACCGGCCAAGGTCACGTTTCCGGGCGTTGCCTATCCCGTGCTGCGCGACGAACCCACGATCGCCAATGGCGTGGCACGATTCGTGCAAACGGTTGGTGCCCGGACCGGGGCGCCGCTCCCCCACCGCACCGAGCACCGTCCGTTCCTGAGCGTGACCGGCCCGACCACCTGGGTCACGCTGGCACTCGAGATCGGCGTCGACGAGTCCGTCCGCCACGAAGTCGTGGGGGCTGCACCGTTCCCTCGCCACTGGATCTATGACGCAGACGGATCGCTGGTAGCGAAGACAGGGGTCATTGACTGGACCGAGTGGACACGCGTCCACGATCATGCCCATTCGCCGTGGCACGGGGTGCAGCACGAAGCCGTGATCGCAGCCGCCGAAGCCGGGGCCGAACGACAGCTGTCGGGCAAGGTCATGGGGCTGAAGCCGAAGATCCGCAAGGTCGCAGCGGGTGGCGACCTGGTAGTCCAGGGCGAAGCGGGCGAGGACGTGTACCTGGTGCTCGATGGCATGCTCGAGGTGTTGATCGACGGCAGGCCGGTGGCGGAAATCGGTCCCGGTGCGATTGTCGGTGAGCTGGCCTCCCTGCAAGAGGGCGTGCGGACAGCCACCGTCCGGGCTGCGACCACTGCCAAGGTGGCAGCAGTATCGCCAAGCGCACTCAGCGAACAAGAGCTCCTCGACGTGGCCGCCGGCCACCGCACCGCAACCTCCTGAGGCGAGGCATCGTCGCTGAGCCCGGGGTTCGACTCGGCCTATTTGGGTCTTACCGGACAACTCGTCGAGTGATAGGTTCCGCGCACGATCCCGATGAGGTGAGTACTGGCCGGCCCCATCAGCGGCACGCTGGACAAACGCCCGCCGCGGCGACGGGCCGTGCTGCGCCCGGTGATCGACGAGGACCAGCGATCGGGCAAATGGCGTCGCCGGCGGGCCGGCACCAGACCCACAACGCCGCCGACAACTCGTACAACCGTCGCGCAGCACGTTAGGTCGCCGGCGTTCGTGCTGTCACTGCTGGTCGGGTTGGGCCTAACGGTTGTCGGATTTGCGATCCCGGCGGCGTTCAACGACACCGTGGCGGGCATCGTCACCGACATCGTCGACCACACGTCGACCTGGCCCGACTGGGTCAGGGTGACGCCGGCCGCACTCGCCCTTGCTACCCACGCGTTGGTCGTGGTAGGGCTCAATGCCTGGCTGCTGCTCACCCGCCGCTTCCGCAGGTGGGCGCTCATGAACGGTGCGGTGTTCCTGTCGTCGCTGCTTGCGTCGCTCCTCGTGGTCTCGATCGATTCCCTGGCCGACGGGCTCGGTTTCGACCGTGACGGTGCGGCGATCTTCGCCGCCACCGCTGCAAACATCATGGCGGCGGCCACGGTGCTCAGGCCGTGGATCAGCTCGCGACTCTTCCGCACGTTGACCGTAGTTGCTGTGTTCTCGACCCTGGGGGTTGCGCTGTCGGCGGGATGGTCTGTTGAGGGCGCCCTCCTTCCCCCGATGCCTGTCGCCCTCGCCCAGGCCCAGCTCGCCGGCATCGTGGCGATGCTCGGCGTCGGCGTGGTGGCTGGGTCGCTGGTTGCACTCGTATTCAAGACACGCAACCCGAATCCGTCACGAGAGATGCTCGAGCAGGCGCTGGTGCGTTGCCGGCTGGATGTGACCGAGGTGTGGCCGGCACGGGTCGACGCCCGCGGATCGCAGCCCTGGATGGCTGCTCTCGACAGCGGTGGGCGCCTGTTCGTAAAGACCTTGAGCGTCGATCAACGCGCAGCCGATCTCCTCTACCGGGGCTGGCGAATGCTGACACTGAAGCGAAGCGGCGATCGCGAGCCGTTCACGTCATTGCGTCGAGCCGTCGAGCACGAGGCACT
>JBFISM010000035.1:0-28484 GCA_041608535.1 Acidimicrobiia bacterium | reverse complement strand
CGCATCTGTGCCGGCACGTCGTCCGCAAGCCGCAGCACATCGGTCACCTGGGCGGCGCTCGCCTCCGCCGTCAGCGGCCCGAGCTCGATGCGCGCCGAGCCCGCTCCCCAGTCGGCCCGGCGGTCGAACAGCGACGGCCGCGCCGTTGCCACCACCACCAGCGCACGCTCGTCGACGTCCACGCCGAGCTCGTCGATGAGGTCGAGCGACGCCTGATCGGCCCACTGGACATCTTCGAGCAGCACCAGAACGGGCAGCCGGTCCGCCATCGCCCGCACCAGGTCGAGCACCGCTTGCGACCCCCGGTCCCGCAGCTGTCTCGGGTCCTCGACCAGACCCGACACATGGGCGCTGGCGGACACGTCGATGCCGATGAGGTGCGCCACAAAGTGTGCCGCCGCCGCATCGAGCCCGCCCAGCTCGGCAAAGCCGGCGACGAGCTTGTCAACCGCCCAATCGTCGTTCTCGGAGATCTCGAACCGGAAGAACAGCAGCTCCCGAATGAGCGCATACGGCGTCGCTGCATGGGTGGCGTCCATACGCGCCTGGAGAAGCAGCACGTCATCTCTCTGCAGCTCGAGCCAGTCGATGAGCTCGAAGAGCAGCCGGGACTTGCCGAGTCCGGCATCACCGACGACGATCACCACCCGACCCCTGCGGTGCTCGATGGCGTGCGCCATCGCCTGTTGCAAGTAGGCGAGTTCGGCGTCGCGGCCCACCATCCGGGTCTCGATCCCCTCGACACCCCGGGCAGCAACCCGAAACGCTCGCGGCCGGGTACCGGTGACCAGGTAGGTGCGCAGCGGCTCGCGCTTGCCCTTCACGGTCAGCGGCTGCTGTTCGCTCACCGAGAAGACCCCGCGCACGTGGCGGTACGTGTCGTGTCCGATCAGGATCCCTCCGGGGGGCGCCACCTCCTCCAGCCGGGACGCCACATTCACCGTGTCACCCATGGCGGTGAACTCCGCAGTCGTCGCGACGTGGCCGAGCAGCACAGGACCGGTGTTGATGCCGATATGGACATCGAAGCGGCCGGCGTGACCGGTCTCCTCCGCTACCTGCCCAATCGCAACACCCATCGCCAGCGCGGCGCGCACGGCGTTCTCCGCATCCTCCTCACGGGTGACATCGGCGCCCCACAGTGCCATCACAGCGTCGCCGATGTGCTTGTCGATACGGCCTCCATGATCCGTGATGATCCGGTCGAGACGGGCCCAAACCACCTCGAACAGGTCCGCCACCTCCTCGGCGTCCAGGGCTTCGGCGAGTGCGGTGAACCCGGCTACGTCGGCGAACAGCACGGTCACGTGCTTGCGGCGGGCAGCGCCGCGAGTCTCCGTTGCGGCGAGGCGTTCGCGGAGGATCGCGATCGTCGTGTCGATCACCGAGTCGGGCACGGTGCCGCGCAATCGCTCTTGCTCAGCGATGGCCCGCTCGATCTGGGACCGCTCGTCCATTATCTCGAATCCTGCCCGACTCGAACCTCAATCAAGGCATGCGTACGCCTGCGGAGACAGCGCCCGATGACGTCGGGGCAACCCGCTCGAGCGAGCCCCGGCCACCGGCCCCAGCCATCAACAGAAGCCGCGGCCCCTTCCCTCGTAGCCCGGCCAGGCGAGGGAGTAGGTGAGCTCCCATTGGGTGCCGTCGTCGACGCGGAGGTAGGCGTTGTTGACGCCGGTCAGCAAGCCCCACACGGGTGCGACTTGCTCTCCGGTGAGGCACAGCACCAGCTCCTCTTCGTCGTAGGGGTTGAGCCTCGTGTCGGATGCGAGGTCGACGATCCGGGTGTCGAGCGGCCACGGGGCAAAGGGTGCATCCGGGGGCACACCGCCGCGCGGGCTCACATCGCCGGCGAACACCGTCAGCGTTTCCGGGATCCATGGCTCCCAATCGACCACGATGTCGTCACCGAGCCACGACGGATCTTCGAGACGTGCGATCACCTCGCCGAACCGATCCCTGGCTTCGAGCTGCTCCTCGGTGTACCCGTCGACCTCGCCAACTCGGTCCATCGACAGCACCGGCCAGCCGCCCATCCACAACGTGGTGGTGGCGTCGGTCGGTGACACACCGGCGCCGCCGTCGAGAAGCCCAGGTGCATCCAAGAGCCCGCTGTCCTCGACCACAGCCACCAGCCGCTCGACACCCAGAGGATTGACCTGGAGCACGGTGAAGTCGTCGGCGGAGGCGAAGACATCGGGATTGATGGCGCGCACCAGATCACCGTCGGCAGTCAACGACAGCTCCCGAGCCGGCTTCTCGGGTAGCTCCCACCCGCCAGCAGTGCTGAGACGGAAGAGCACGCCCTCGACATCGGGGCCGATCGTCACCGGTGGGACTGTCACCGGCGGGACGGTGCGCGGTGGCGCCTGCTCCTCGGTCGGCACCGGGATGGTCTTGTCGGGAACGAAGATGTCCACCGGCTCACCGCGGTCCGTGATGACGATCGATATCGTGCCCGGTTCGTCGGGATCGGTGGAGGTCAAGGTGACATTGCTCAGATTGCCCTCGGGGTCGGTCTCGGTGGCGAGCTCCAATGGCTCGTCGCTCCGGCCGAACAGAGCGAACATGGTGTTCCGCTTTCGCAGCGGCTGGATGTGGGTCTCGTCCACCAATGCACGTTCCACGACACCGGCGTCGCCGGAGCTGCGCTCGGGTTCCACACCGAGTAGCTCCCACAGCGATGCAGCGGTGGGTGTGGTGTCGAGGAAGAACGCATCGGCACCGTCCTCCTCGAAAACCGCGATGTCGTACCACTGCATCGGGTCGATGGCGACATCCGACGAAACGAGATCCGACGATGGGGCCTGCACTGCAACGCCGACGGGGCTCTGCACGATCACGGTCATCGGTCCGTCGTCGATCTCGGCGTACCGGATCTCTCCGACCCGCCGGTCGCCGTCCACGGCGCCGCTGACGCTGAAGTGGATTTCCGTGCCGTCGCGATCGATGCCGGCGTACGTCATCGTGTACCGGTACGTGGCGAGCGGCGCTGCCGGAGTCGGCGCTGACGCAATGGTCGAGGGAGCGGCAGCCGTCGTGTCCGGCGCATCGGTCGTGGGTGAGCTTCCACTCCCTGCCGGTGCGTCTCCGCACGCAGCGAGCAGCAGCCCGCCGAGCATTACGAGCGCGATCGATCTCGACATGAACTTCACCTGGCCCTTCGGTGCGTTGCGCCCCGGCGATACTGGCAGATCGGAGAGCAGATACAAGCCCCCCATGCATCGCCACACCGGACCCACTTTGCTCGACATCGTGGGTACCTGAATCGGTAGGGTCAGATGGACACGCCGGGGAAGGGGAAAATGCCATGCGGACACGTATCGCATTCATGGCCGCGCTCATGCTGCTTGTCGGGTCACCGGCCCTCGCCACCGAGCGCCCGGAGCCATTTCATGTCGGCCAGGCGCAGCAGGTGGGGCGGGCCGCAACCACGAACAGCATGAACGGCCTGTACGTTTCCCCGGTCGACGGCAACGTATACATCGCCACGGTCTTTGGCGACGAGATCACCGTCCACGACCCGGAGACCGGTGCCGTGCTCGATCGAATCGGGCCCGAGCGCGGCGTCCACGGGCCGGACGACGTCTTCATCGACTACGACGGCAATGTGTATTGGACCGAGATCCTCACCGGGCATGTCGGCAAGCTCGAGCCCGATGGCACGGTCACCCGCCAGTTCGTAGGCCCCGGTGTCAACCCGATCACCATGTCGGATGACGGCCGACTCTTCACCAGCCAGCTGTTCCTCGGGGTGGGCTTCTGGGAGCTCGACCCCGACCTCGTCGCTCCGCCGACGCTGCTCTCCGACAGCCTGTTCATCAACTCCTTCGACTTTGGTCCCGACGGCTTCCTCTACGCCCCGTCGTTCTTCACCGGGGAGATCCTCCAGATCGACGTCGACAGCGGCTTTCCGGTGACGGCCAACGTCGTGGCTGGGGGTCTCGGAGTGACCTCGGCCGCCAAGTTCAATTCGGCCGGCGAGCTGCACGCCGTCAATCTCGCTGCCGGGCAGGTGGTCAAGGTCGACTTCTCCGGCGCCAACGCCCATGAAGTGCTGCTCGACATTCCTGGCACGATCGACAACATGGCCTTCGACATCTCCGACCGAATCTTCGCTGCCGCCGGTGGCGACAACGTGCTCTGGCGTATCGATCGTCGGGGCATCACCGGCCTCACCCGAGAGGGATTCGGGCTCCCCGGCGGCGTGGCTGTCTCTCCCAATGGAACGGTGTGGGTGCCCGAGGTGTTCTCGATGAAGGGATTCGCCACCAATCGCCGGCCCTCGGCGGCGTGGTACGACGTGTCGCTGCCACCCGGTGCGGGTTTCGCCGGTGCGACGACCGTTCACGCCGACGGCCACCAACTCATTCTTGCGACCGGTGTGGGGAACGCCGTCCAGGTGTTCGATCCGGCAACGGGTGCCGTTTCGCTGGACGTTCGTACCCTCGGTGGTCCCACCAATGCGATCCGCCACGGCAGCAAGGTGGTTGCGGGACAGATCTTCTTCGGCAACGTCGTCAACGTCGAGGATCCGACCGATGTGCTCATCGACGGCCTCGCCGTGCCGCTCGGTCTCGCCTCGGATGGCGCCACGCTGTACGTCGGCGATTGGGCGCTCGGCAACATCTGGGCCGTCGACGCCGGCGGAGCGACGTTGCTGACTTCTGGACTGGTGTTGCCAGAGGGCATGACCCTCGACGGCGACCGGCTCCTCGTCGTGGAACCGCCTCTGGGGCAGGTCACTGCCATCGATCTGGCCACGGGCGCCGCCTCCCCGGCCATCACCGGGCTCGACTACTCCGACCGGGTCCCCGACAACTTCTTCCCGTTCGGGATGATGGCCGGCATCGACATCGGACCCAACGGATCGATCTATGTCGCCGACGACGGCGTGAACAAGGTCTACGAGTTCCGCCGCTGACCGCACTCGACGCACGAGGGCCCCCGACATCGTCGAGGGCCTATCGCGTTCTTGGGTTGTCGTCACACCCGAGTATGGCGTTCCTGGTTCTCGTCACACCGGAGCGCGATGCTGAACCCGAGCGGCTGGGGCGAGCCTTGGAGATGTACCGTGTATGAGATGGTCACAGACCTACGGCCCGGCGACAGGATCGCGATGTCCTGGGAAGAGTACTGCGCCCTCCCGGAGCATCCGCGTGGCGAGTACATCGACGGCGAGTTCGTGGTGAGCCCTTCGCCGGTGCTGCGGCATCAGCTGATCGAGTCGAATCTGGAGATGACCATTCGGAACTCGCTTCCCGACGATGCGATCGTGACCCACGGCTGGGCCTGGAAACCCGGATCCGACGAGTTCATCCCCGATCTGATGGTGTTCACTGCAACCGAGGAACAGCCTCGGTATACCGGAACGCCGCATCTCGCGGTCGAGATCCTGTCGACCGACCGCAGCCGGGACATGCTTCGCAAGCTCCACAAATACGCCGCAGCCGGGGCTCCTCGCTACTGGATCGTCGACCCCGATGGCCTGGAGATCATCGAGTACCACCTGATCCCGGACACTGCGGCGTACCGGGAAGCCGGCCGGCACCGCGGCGAGACGCCGGTCACGCTCGACATCGGTGCGGCTCGAGTCACGGTTGTGCCGGCAGAGCTGGGCTGAGCGCTCAGAACTCCGACGAGCACGCACAACGGAAGAGCAAGGCGCAAGGTGCGAATCGATCGTCGGTGGCAGATGCCGCAGCGAACTCGGTCGGGCCGGGGTCGGGTACGGTGTGCCGCCCATGACGACGACACCGCCCGCCGCGGGCCACGCCGCCGCCTTCTTCGACCTCGATCGCACGCTGATCAGTGGGTCGTCCGTGTACACCTTTGGGCTGGTCGCCTGGCGGAACGGCATGATGCCGACCCGCGACATCCTGTCCGACGCGGCCAAGGCCGTCACGTTCCGCATCGGCGGGGCCAGCGACGACAAAGCCGACATGGTGCGCAACCGGGTGCTCGGCGCCATCGAGGGCCAGAAGACCGAGACCCTCAGCCGGCTCGGCGACGAGATCATCGGCAGCCTGCTCGAGCACGTGCGCAACGAGGCCCAGGGTTTCCTGGCGCTCCACCAAGAAGCCGGTCGGGACACCTACATCGTCACGGCGTCGCCGATCGAGATCGTCGAGCGGTTTGCGGCCGAGCTGGACATGACGGGGGCGATCGCCACGGTCGCCGAGACGGTCGACGGCGTGTACACCGGGCGGCTCGCCGAGCCCTTCTGTTACGGGCCCGGCAAGGCCGAGGCGATCGAGAAGCTCGCAGCACGACGGGGCTACGACCTCCGCCTGTGCTACGCGTACAGCGACTCGGCGAGCGATCTTCCCATGCTGGAGCTGGTCGGTCACCCAGTGGCCGTCAACCCCGACCGCAAGCTCGAAGCGATTGCGCGGGGGCGTGGCTGGCCCATCGTCGAGTTCAGCCGCACCGCCAAGATGGTGGTCCGACTGTCGACTGCAGGCGCCGGTGCGATCGGGCTCGCTGTGGGCACGTATCTCTTGGGTCGGGTTCACGGCAAACGTCTTCTCGGCTGAACCGCGGCCGATCTTTGCGGTGCGCCCGCATGCGCTGGTCTGCCACCGATGACGCTGGCCGGCCGCACAGATTCGACTCAGAAACAGCGGCTCAGCCGGGTGCGGTCAGGGGACGGCCGGGGTGGGATCGGACAACCCGTCGTCGCACTGCTGCACGGTGATCGTGGCGCCGCGCGATGACCACAGCCAGTAGCGGCCCTTTTCGAGATCCAGCGCCTCCCACCGGCCGTCCTCCACGATCGTGCTCGCGATGACACCGGCGGTGGTGTCCGTCTGTACGTCATAGCTCGGCGGTGTCCCCGCCGACCCCACCTCGATCATCGTGAAGGCCAGACCGGCATCCAACAGCCCGCCGGCCTCGAAGTCACCGGGCATGACCCACACGGTGCCACCCGACGTGGTGAACTCGGCATGGCGACCGGCCAGCCGATGCGGCGTGCCCAGGTCGACCAAGGTCCCGGTGCCGTCACACGGATCGCGTGTCCCCTGGCCTCCTCCATCGCCGCCGCATGAAGCGCCGACGAGCGCAAGAGCCAGTACTGCAGCCGGCAATGCTCGTCGGTCAGCGTGGGCGCTCGTCAAGAATCCCCTGCCGGACATGATCCTCATGGGTCGATCTCACCATCGTCGCCAGCGGCTCGAACAGCGTCAATCGGTCGGACGACTTCGACTCATTCGGGATCCGAGCCGCGTCGACCCGCCACCGGCGATGCCGATCGAGTTGACTCGGGACGGGACATCGAAGGGAGAAGTATGTCTGAACTGAACGTGGTACTCGGTGCGGGGCCGACGGGCCGCACCGTGGTGGAGAGACTGACCGAAGCCGGAAGGCCGGTACGGGTGGCGAATCGCAGTGGCCGGGCGCCCGTGCCCGCTGGCGTCGAGGTGGTGGCTGCCGACGTCACCGACCCGGAGGCTGCCGCACGCGCCTGCGAAGGAGCAACCATGGTGTTCGGCTGTGTCGGGCTGCCGGGCTACGACCGCTGGCCCGAGGTGTGGCCGCCACTCATGGAGGGCATGCTGCACGGCGCCGAGAGCGCCGGGGCGACGTTCATCTTCCTCGACAACCTGTACATGTACGGACCGACCGATGGGCCTCGGACCGAGGACATGCCACTGACCAGCTACGGGGACAAACCGGCGGTGCGCGCCGAGATCACTCGCATGTGGCAGGGCGCCCACGAAGCAGGGCGGGTCCGGACCGCCGCGGTGCGATCGAGCGACTTCTACGGGCCCGGGGTGACCCTGGCCCTCCTCGGTGATTTCACCGTCGGTCGCATGCTCCGAGGCAAGTCGGCGCAGGTCTTCGGCGACCCCGACCAGCTCCACAGCTTCACCTACATGCCCGACGTCGCCCGCGCCATGGTCAGCGTCGCCGACGGCGGCGACGATGCGCTGGGTCAAGCATGGCACGTCCCCAACGCCCCGGACCGAACCGTGCGAGAGATCCTCACAGCCTTTGCGTCCGAGCTGGGTGTCGATCTGAAGATCCAGGCCCCGCCGCCGTGGCTGATGACGGTCATCGGGCTGTTCAACGTGCAGTTGCGAGAAGCCAAGGAGATGCTCTACCAGTGGGATCGCCCGTTTCGGGTGGATCACTCGAAGTTCGCTGCTCGTTTCTGGGACGACCCCACCCCGTTCGAAGTGGGCATCCCGGTTACCGCGGCCTGGTTCCGCAGCCGCTGACCGCTTCGACCACCTTGCACGGCGGCCTCGCCAGTACAGCACTGCGCTCTACGCGGTGGGTACGGCACCGCCATCAGCACAACCGTCCGTGACTGTGGTACGTCGGGCGGCTTGCGTGCGGAACACTCAACTGGGTCCCCAGGTGCGCAGGGTTTGACCCTCGAAGTCTGCAGGGCGCATGATCCTGCTTCTGTCGCTCCGGGTCAGGGCGTCAACCGCGTGAGGTCGTAGATCACGGGTCCATACGGGGGTGACTCGCCCCAGTCGTTCCACAGCTCGAAGTGGAGCGCGTCCTGCTCGACCGAGATCATGTCCATGCGCCCGAGCTGCACGGTGGCACCGTCCCAGACGACGGCGATCTGGCCCCACCCCGGTTGCGGCCCGGAAACCTCATAGGTGTAGAGCGGGCCTTCCCCGTTCTCCCCCCAGTAGAGCGCAGGCAGATCGCCGTAGGACTCGGCCGCATAGGTGCCGTCCGAGCGGAACTCCAGCCGCACCGGCCCGATCTCGGACCAGAACTCCGGCACCGTCGGCGTCCCCTCCCACACGCCGATCATGAGCTCGGCGACGGGGACGATCGAGCGCACCCTGACGTGCACCGTCGACTCGTTCCCGGCCGGATCGGTGGCGGTGAACGTGGCCGTGTTCCACCCCGGTCGTAGGACCAGCACGGTCGACCAATAGCCGTCCTCCCCGATGTCGATGGTATAGCGTCCCGCCGCAAGCAACGTTGCGCCATATTCGGCGACCCCGCTGAACGTGACCCGATCGCTTTCGATCTCGGCGCCATCGCTGGGGTTCCACACGGCCAGGGAGGGAGGAAAGACATCCGTCGCTGAAGGGGCGGCGACGGCCTCACGAGCGAAGCGCACTCGACCCGCCAGCTCCGTGCCGGGGCCGACCTGGGTCGTGTCGATCACCCGGGAGGAGAACACCCACTTCGCTGCCGTGTCATCCCACAACGATGTCTCCAAGACCACGTATCTGCCATCGAAATCGACGAGTCGCTCCGCGGCCGGCACCGTCATGCGGAATTGCTCGTCTCCGGTGGTGAGGTCCACCACCACCACCTGGGCAGGAATCGAACGCGTCGTCTCCCACCACGCCTCCGGGGTCATGGCGTCGAGCTCGAGGAGCCGCTCGTGATCCAGCGACCATTTCGCATCGGGTCGATGCCGGTAAGCCAGTGTCGAACCGTCCGGCGACAGGATGCCGTCGAGTTCACACGGAGCGCACGAGGCGGGGAAGGGATTGTGGGTCACATCGACTGCGTCACCGTCGGGCGAATAGAAGCGGAAGTCGAGCGACGTCCCGTTACTGCCAACGGCCAGCCACGCTTGCCCCAGCAGCAGCTCTCCACCACCTGAAGCGAGCCACACTCCTCCGTCTTCGCCCCCGAAACATCCGATCTCCCGTTCGGCGGCGGTGCCGAGGTCGACCAACAACAGCAGCGTCTCGATGTCACAGGTCTCGAAGTCCCAACTCGGCACGATCAGCGATGGCCGCCCGTCGACGACGACGGGAGTCCCGTCCCGGTAGGGCAAACGCTCCACCGCTTCCGCTACCCCCTTGAGCCACAGCAGACCGGGGTCATCTTCGACACGCAGCAGCACACCACCCATGGCGTCGTCGGCGGCCCACACCACCGGCTCATCGAGCAGCCGGATCTCCTCGCCTGCCTCGATGCGCCACAGCCCCGAGTCGCCGAACTTGACGAGCGGGGGAATCGACACGGAGGGGACGGACGTCGTCGTCGTGGTGGACAGCGCCGGCGGCGCCGGCGTCGTGGAGATGGACGGCACCGTAGGTCTGGGTGCGGTGGTCGCTACCGAGGTCACCGGCGGGGCAATTTCGGTCGCAGCCGGCTCGGTGCCGGTGGCACACGACCCAGCCAGGATCACAGCGAAAGTGAGGTACATCCAGCGCATCTGTCGTGCTCCAGACACCCAGCCAGGGCTGAGCATCACCAGCGTCGCAGACTGATGACGCACCCGGTAGGGCCGCTCGGCAGTTCATCGGCTGCCTCCGCAGCGTCCGGTTCTCGGGTGAACTGTCCACTGTTCGGTGCGGTACCGGAGCAGGCGCCACGGCCCGGGTGTCACGGGACCGTGGAGATGGGGCGGATGGCTACCGCGGGCGGCGGCATGGCCCTACCCGCCGGCAGCCGGAGATCGTACGGTCGCGGCATGGCGACCCTCTCCGTGCTCTCCGCTGCCATCGCGCTGATCGGTTGGATCGCGCTCGGGGTGCTCGGATTTGCGGTGGCGATCAGCGCCAGCCACCCCGTCGCCGACCGCGCGACGGCCGTCGTGGAGGCGAGCAACGTGTCGCCGTTCTTCGTCGGCGCGGTGCTTCTCGCCATCGGGACGGACATCCCGGAGATCGTCAACTCGTTGATCACCTCGGCAGCGGGCCACGGCGATCTGAACGTGGGCGATTCTGTCGGTTCGGCGCTCACCCAGGTGACCCTGGTTCTCGGTTTGCTGCCGTTCCTGGCAGGAACGGTACGGACGGACGGTCGCGCCGTGCTTGCGGTCGGGAGCCTCACCGTCGCTGCCTTGCTACTGGGGGTCGTCTTGGTGGTGGACGGCAGGCTGGGCAGGTTCGAGGCGACGCTGCTCTTGATCGGCTGGCTGGTTGCCGTCTACGTGACGAGGAACACGAGCCGCATTCCCCACTTCAGCGAAGATGGGCCTAGAAGCGGTCCCAAAGCACGCAACATCGCGTCCGCCCTGTTCTACCTGCTCATCGTCGGCGCCGGGGCGGCGCTCGCAGTGCTGGCGATGATTCGTACCGCCGAGATCCTCGCCGCACCGGAGTATGTCATCTCGTTCTTCGGTGCTTCCCTCGGTACGTCGCTGCCGGAATTGATCGTCGTCGTGACCGCAATTCGTGCGGGAGCGGTCGGTCTGGCCATCGGCGATGTGTTCGGCTCGTCGCTCCTTGATGCAACGGTCTCCCTCGGTATCGGACCGCTGCTCTTCCCGATCACGGTGGATGCATCTCGAGCGGTGCCCGGCGGTCTCTACACCGCAGCAGCGGTGGCCCTGGCGACCATGATTGTCGGCGGGCGGGCGGTGCACGATCGGTGGACGGGCGCCGCAGTCCTGGTCCTCTACGTAGCCGCCTATGTGGTGCTGCTCGGCGGCTGAATCACTCGATTCGAGATACGACCGTGCCGAGGACGCCGGACCAGACATGCTGGTCCAGGCGATCGAAGCCGCCGCGAGCGGCGATACGCTCATCGCCCCAACGCAAACCGTGGGCACAGGTCTGTCCCCCCTCCGGGGGAAGGTCCCGGCGAGCCCAAAGGGCTCGGAGGATGGGGGGCGCGGTGCCATCCAAGGATGACCGGGTCACGGTTCGAGCATCCGACGGCGATTCACCATGCCCCCTACCCCTGCTTCGCTGCTGCGCAGCTCCCGCAGGGGGCCCCTTCCCCCTGCTGCAGGGGACAGATACCGTGTGTGGACCCTTTCACGGTCCCATTCGTGTGTACTGCATCCCGCAGGAACCGCCTTACGAGCATGCGACGTTGACAGCCACGGAGACGATGCCATGACCAGACCAATCGCCGGAAACATCAAACGCCTGGCCGTCGACGAAGATCACGAGGCGAACGAGCGCAGCCCGATGCGGCGCGGGCTGGCAGTGGCAGGGCTCGTGATCCTGGGGCTACTCATCGTGGTCTATGCAGCGGTGGGCTGGTACGTCTCCGGCGAGATCATCGACGGCTTGATGGTGCGAACGTTCGACCCCGAATACGCCACGGAGGTACTCGCCCTCGACAACGAAGAGATCACGCTGCGCGTCCCGGATGAGACGGCTACGGCGGCCGACGAGGATGCCGTGATGGGGCTGCGCTGGGAGGGCGGATACGCTCAGGTCGGCCCGTCGACGGAGACCCAGGGCGACGTCCAGCGGCGATCGTTCACCCTGCTCACCGGTGAACCGCCGCCGGTGGGGGTGAATGCCGTCGAATTCGACAGCTTTGCATTCCCCAACGACCCCGCCGTGTTGGCACGCGACGTCGAGGTCGTGACCTACCCGGCACCGCTCGGCGACATGGAATCCTGGTTCTTCCCCGGCGAGGGCACGAGGTGGCTCGTGGCCGTCCACGGCAGGGGCGCCGATCGCACCGAGTTCCTCCGGCTCGTTGACGCCACGAGCGACCTGCAGTACCCGACGCTGCTGATCCGCTATCGCAACGACCCGGATTCCCCGTCCACGGGCGACTCGCTGATCCGAGTGGGGCAGGACGAGTACGCCGACGTTGCCGCCGCCGTCGACTACGCCCTCGCCAACGGCGCCTCCGATGTCGTCGTGTACGGAGCGAGCATGGGGGGTGGCCTCACGCTGAGCTATGCGCTGGAAGAGGAACGCGACGTAGTCCGTGCGCTCATCCTGGAGGCGCCCGCAGCAGACCTCCGGGAGATCGTCCAGCTGCGATCCGGTGAAGCGCTGCCGATCGGGGGAATCATCGGCGACTCCTTCCTCGGCGTCGGTCGCCTGGTCACCACCCTCAGGATCGGGCTCGATTTCGACGACGTCGACTACATCGATCGGGCCGATGCTCTCGACATGCCGATCCTGCTGTTCCACGGCACCGAGGACACCACGGTTCCCCTTGCGATCAGTGAGAACCTGGCTGCAGCCCGACCCGATCTCGTCGAGTTCCATTCGATATCGGATGCCGAACACATCCGGGCCTGGAACGAAGACCCGGCCTGGTACACGGCGACGCTCGAGTCGTTTCTCGAGGGGGTCGGTCGCAGCTCCTGACCGTTCCGGAGCCGGCACCGGCGCAACAGCCGCACCGCATGAGGTTGGGCAATTCATAGCCACCCTGTAGGGCGACGACCCTGAGGTCGGTCTTCTGCAAACGTTTGCATTCGTCTGAACGGCACACATAGTCTTTGCTTGTTGGCACCGATTCTGGTGGAGGAGGACCAATGGCCCGCCTGTTGATCAGGGGTGCCTGTGTGCTCACGCTCGGGCAACGATCGCCAAATCACCCAGAAGCGGACCTCCTCGTCGACGACGGCCGCATCGCCGAGATCGGGCAGGGACTGCGGGTGCGGGACGCCGAGGCGATCGACGGCACGGACGCCATCGTGATGCCGGGCTTTGTCGACACTCATCGCCACGCAGTGATGTCATTGCTGCGCAACTCGGGTGAGACCGCCTTCGTCGACACCACCACGTTCACGCCCGACGATGTGTACGCCGCAACCTTGATATCGCTACTGGGTGCGGTGGAGGCGGGGATCACAACCGTGGTCGACTGGGCACAGGTGCCCGCCGACGAGGGCCATCTCGAAGCCGCACTCCAAGCACATGGCGATGTGGGGCTGCGCACGGTGTTCGTCCACCGCGATCCGCACTCCACCGGAGGGCCTGGGGCCGCCATGCCACGTGCCGTCCGCGAGGGTGCCGGGTCTTCCACCCGCATCGCCTACGGCTCGCCCGACATCGCAGTCTCCGCCATCCAGCAGATCGGCGACGAGTGGGCCGCCGCCCGAAGTCTCGATCTGGAGATCCACGCCCATGCCGGCCTGGCGGCCAAAGACGCCGGTGCAGTTGCCGATCTCGGCCGGCGCGAGCTCTTGGGCAACGATGTGACCCTCGTGCAGTGCACGCACCTCGACGATGCCGACCTCGACGCCGTCGCCGCGAGCGGCGCCCGCATCGCCGTCGCTCCCTCGAGCGGTATGGCGGGTGGGCTCGGACCACCCCCACTACAGAAGTTCCTCGATCGCAGGATCGAGCCCGGTCTTGCGATCGGCGACGAGCGACTTGCGCCCGGCGACATGTTCGCTCAGATGCGCATCAGCAATTCCGTACAGCACGCCGCCTATTTCGACCTCAAGCTTGCCGGCAAGGCCGGGCTGCCCAACCTGCTCACCACCCGGGACGTGATCCGTTACGCAACCACCGCTGCGGCCCGCACCGCCGGTGTCGCCGATGTCACCGGCTCGCTCGATGTCGGCAAACAAGCCGACCTGATCGTCTTGCGCACCAACCGGCCCAACATCTATCCGATCAACGACCCCATCGGGGCGGTGGTGTGGGGCGTCGACACCTCGAACGTCGACACGGTGATGGTGGGCGGCCGGCTCCTCATGCGGGACGGAGAGCTGGACGCCGACGTCGGTCGGGCTCGCCGGCTGGCCGAATCGGCACGAGATCGAGTCCTGGCTGCCGCGGGGCTGCTCGCCGAAGCCCCCGCTGGAGATGTGCCATGACGATGCGCCAGGCTCCGTCATCCGCCCTCACCTCCTTCGTCGTGGCCTCACGCTATCTGCCCGTGTATCTCGCACTGCTCGTGCTCGTCGTCGTCGCCTCGATCTGGGCTCCTGAAACGCTCGCCCGCTCCGGACTCACTGCGGTCTCGCTATTCGGGACATTCCTGGCCATCACGTCGCTCGGTCAGATGCTGGTGATCATGACCGGCGGTATCGATCTGTCGGTGCCCGGAACGTTCACGCTCGGTGCCATCGTGATGGTCGGAGTCGGCCAGCAGTCCGACGAGCGCATCTGGCTCGCCATATTCACGGGTCTCGGACTGGCCGCCCTCGTCGGGCTCGTCAACGGGATCCTCATCGGCGGCCTCAAGCTGAATCCGCTCATCGTCACGCTGGCCGTAGGCCAGGTGGTCACCGGGCTGGTCAACCGGTACCACAAGACATTCGCCATCCAGAGCTCGGTGCCGAGCGGGCTGTCGGAATGGCTCAACGTGCGGCTGTTGGGGGTGTCCCGAATCTTCTGGGTTGGAGTCGTGCTGACGGTGTTGCTCATCATCGGCTTCCGCTACACGACGATCGGCCGTCGTTTCCAAGCGGTGGGGGCCAATCCGGTTGCCTCCCTGGTCGTCGGTTTGCGGGTGAACCTCAACCAGATCGCCGCCTACGTTGTGGCGGCGGTGCTGTACGCCATTGGTGGAATTCTCATCGCAGCACTGCTCCGCAACCCGGGTGTGACGATCGGGGCGCCCTACCTGCTGGGCCCCATTGCAGCCGTCGTGATCGGCGGCGCTTCGCTCACCGGCGGACTGGCGAGCCCCTTGTCGACGTGGTTCGCCGCTTTCTTCCTCGCCGGGCTCAACCAGATGATGCGCGTGATGGGTCTGCCCACGGCGCTCCAGTTCGTCGTGTTCGGTCTCGTGATCATCGGCGGGATGCTGGTGTCGGGCGACCGCATCATCAAAGGTGTCGAACAGCTTCTGCGAGAACGGCGTCGAGATCGCCGCAAACCCCCGGAGGCGGCCATGGCCGCCGACGGCTGAGCAACGAAACAACGAAGAAGACGGGCGTCCAGCCCATGGAGGAGAACATGAAACGCATCAGATTGCTGAGCATCGTGGCCGTGCTCGCCCTGGTTGCGGCCGCTTGTGGCGGCGACGACGAGGGTGGCGACACCGCAGCTCCGGCAACGACCGCAGCGGCGGACGCTCCGGCGACCACGGTCGGCGGCACGGATACCACGGTCGGCGGCACAGATACCACGGCGGCGCCAACCGACGACGACCCGCTCGCCGCCGTCGGCGAGAGCCGCAACGCCGATCCGGCGCTGATCGAAAAGGCGATGGGCCCCATCGACGCCCCAGAGGGCGACCCAGCGTGGGACATCATCCTCGCCGCGGTGGCCCGCGCCAACCAAGACCTCGATCAGGCGACGATCGACAAGGCGCTCGAGTGCTGGAACGCACCGGAGTGTGACACCGGCACCGGTGGCGAGCTGGTCATGGGGTTCGCCGACGGCGGCGGCCATCTCAACGTATGGCGCGGCGTCACCCACATGGAGGCCATCCTCCAGGCGCTCACGTACCCGGAGATCGGCAAGATCATCTCGACCGAGGCGCTGTGGGACCCCGATCCTGCAGTCGCAGCCAATGACATCCGGTTTCTCGTCCAGTCGGGCGCCGACTTCATAACCGGCTATCCCGACGCCGGGGTGGCCATCGGTGACGCCATCAGGGAGGCAACCGAGGCCGGCGTGCCGTACATCCCGTGGTCGGCCGGTTGGGTCGGGCTCCCCGGCCAGGACGGCGCTCTCGTGCCCGGCGAGGACTACCTCACCGTGGTGGGCGAGGATCTTTGCGCCCTGGGCGAGAGCATGGCAGAGGTTCTCAACGAGAACGTCACCGAGGGCAAGATCGGCGTACTGGGCGGTACCCCCGGAAATGCTCTGTCGCTGGGCTGGCAGCAATGCCTGCTCCCCGCAACGAGCTCGCTCGAGCTGGTGGGTGACCCGGCCGACACCTTCTGGGTCAACGACATCGCCCTCCAGGTCGTGCTCGGTTGGCTGTCGACCGATCCGGACATCCGCGGCTACGCCTACGAGTACTCCGACGGCATGTACACCGCACTCCAGGCGTACGACCAGCTCGGCATCCCGGTGGAGAACCTGACGCTGGCCATGCGCACCGACGAGCAGACGCTGTTCTGTGACTGGGTCGAGCGGGGCGAGCCGACGTACAACATCTGGTACTCGGCGGGGGGCAACTTCCAGTCACGAGTGGCCGTGACCGCGGCGATGATGCACCTCCAGGGTGCCGAGATCCCATCACAGATCGACGTCCCGCACGTGATGCGCAAGGTGACCGAGGCCGACTGCGATCCGGACCGAGCGACGCCCGCAGTGTCCGGCACGTCGCTGGTCCCGGACAACGTGCTGTCGCTGATGTTCGGCAGCTCGTGAGCGCAATCGTCCGATGAACGACGGCGGCCCCGCGGGGGCGTCGACGACCGGGGACCTCGTTCTCGAGCTGCGTGGCGTGTCGCGCCAGTTCGGTGCGGTGAGGGCGCTGACCAACGTCAGCTTCGACTGCCGTGCCGGCGAGGTGCACGCCCTCGTCGGCGAGAACGGATCCGGGAAATCGACGCTCCTCGGGATCGCCAGCGGATTCGTCGAGCCCGATCTCGGCGAGATCCTCATCGGAGGCAGGAGGCTCCGGACCGACTCGCCGGCGCAGGCGCGCAGGCTGGGTCTGGCGATGGCCTACCAAGACCTGTCGCTGGTCCAGGCAGAGCCGGTCAAGAACAACCTGTTTCTCGCCGCGCCGCCAGAGAAGCGACCCCCGTACTGGAACCGCAAGCGCTGGGCCCGCAAGCTCCTCGGTGAATTCGATCTCGACCTAGAGCTGTTCCCGGACGCCCCGGCGGGCACGCTCACCCTGGCCGAGCGTCAGCTTTTCGAGGTGGCCAAGGCGCTGGTGTCCGATCCCAAGGTGCTGCTCCTCGACGAGCCAACGACTGCCCTCGGGCCCGACGAGGTCGAGGACCTCCACCGCACGATCTCGTCGATCCGCGACGCCGGCATCGGCGTCGTCTACGTGAGCCATCGACTCCCGGAGGTGCTGGAGATCGCCGACCGGATCACCGTCTTGCGTGACGGCGAGACCCAGGGCACCTTCGATGCCGGTGCCACAACGGAACACGAGCTGGTCGACCTCATCGTGGGACGGCCGTTCGAAGGTGCGTTCCCCGAAGCAGCTCTGCCCGAGGAAGAACGCCGTCCTGTCCTCGTGGTCGACGGGCTCCAGGGCCAGTCGTTCGGGCCCGTCACGTTCACGGTGGAGACCGGCGAGGTCGTCGGGATCGCCGGCGCCGAGGGAAACGGCCAGCCCCAGCTGTTCGACACCCTCTCCGGACGGACGCCCCCACGTGCCGGCCGGGTCCTCGTCGACGACAAGGAGCTGAGCCTCGTGTCGACTCACGAGGCCATCAAGGCCGGACTGATGATGCTGCCGGGTGACCGCAAGCGCGAGGCGCTGATGACTGTGCTCGGGGTCAGGGTCAACTCGACGATCCAGTCGTTGCCGAGGGTGAGCCGGCTGCACTTCTTGCGACGTCTCGCCGAGAGGAAGGCGGTCCAGGGGCTCGTCGACGAACTCGAGATCCGAACGCCGTCGCTCGAGCAACCCGTCGAGTTCCTCTCCGGCGGCAACCAACAAAAGGTCGTCGTGTCACGCACCTTCCTCAAGGAACCGTCCGTCATCCTCGCCTATGAGCCCACCCAGGGTGTCGACGTCGGATCTCGGTTCGACATCTACCAGGCGCTGCGGGAACGAACGAACCAAGGAGCCGCGATCCTCGTGAAATCGAGCGACCCGCTCGAGCTCGCCGGCTTGTGCGACAGGGTCCTCGTGCTCTCCCGGGGACAGATCGTCGAGGAGATCCCCGGCGACGAGCTCACCGAGGTTCGCATCGTCGAAGCCATCGTGCGCGGGCCCGGTCTGTCGAAGGCGGGGCGCTCCCCGCTTGGCGTAGCCATGCCCAAGTTCACCAGCGAAACCGACACAGAATGACGAGCGAGTACGCCGCCTCCTCGTGGGTCGACCGGGGCCGCCAGCTGGTGCGCATGGTGATGCGCAACGCCCGGGACAAGAACAAGTGGCGCAAGGTGGTCAAGGTCCGCCTCTGGATGCCGATCGCGCTGCAGATCGCGCTCATCGGCATCGTGCTGATCTACACGAGCACCCGCACCGACGGCTTCATCAACGCCGCCAACACCACCAGCGTGCTCATCATCGCTATCCCGCTCGCCATCGCGGCAATGGCGCAAACCCATGCGCTCCTCGTCGGTTACCTCGACCTCTCCGTCGGGGCGATGATCAGCTTCGGGGTGGTGATTGCGTCGTATCTCATCGTCCCCGAGTCGACGAACGCCGACATATTCCTCGGCGTGGGCGCGATTCTGCTCGCCGGGGTTGGCCTGGGCCTCGTCAACGCACTTTTGGTTCGCGGTGTGAAGATCCCATCGATCATCGCCACCCTGGCAACCCTCAGCGTGCTCGACGGGATCTCACTCACACTGCGCGAGGCGCCGAGTGGGACCATCGATCCTCGATTCGTGAGCTGGCTGAAAACCAGCGTCGGGCCGGTTCCCGTGGCGTTCATCGCAGTGGTGGTCGCCGCCATCGCGCTCGACTACTGGCTGCATGCCACCGGGTCGGGACTGAAGCTGCGCTCCACCGGCTTCGACGAACGCTCGGCGAAGCGCAGCGGCGTGCGCACCAACTGGATGCGGGTGCGTGCTCTGCTCATCTCGGCCGTCCTCGCGGCCGTTGCATCGTTCTTCGTGATGTCGCGCTCGCCCGTTGGGAATGCACAGATCGGGTCGAGCTTCGCCCTCAACAGCATCACGGCTGCGGTCCTCGGTGGTGCGTCGCTGGCCGGTGGACGAGCCACGTTCATCGGCACGCTCACGGCATCGCTCCTCCTCGGGCTCATCATCACCGTGTTGCCGTTCCTCGGCCTCACCCCGGATCACGGCCTGATGATCATCGGCGTGCTCGTGCTGCTGGGGATCATCCTGTTCCAGGTCGGAGACATCAAGGAACTGGTGAAGCGCAACTTCCGGCGAGCACGTCGCATCGTCCTCGGCGCCAACGTCGCCGCCGCCGCCAACATCCCCGAGCTGTACGCACCGGGCACCGACTTCAGCGTCGTCCCCACCGATCGCAAGCTCATCAAGGGCGGCACCGTGCTGTCCATGGATCCAGCGGTCGGCGACTTCGCCGGCGGCGACGTACTGGTCGACGGGGACACGATCGTCGAGGTCGGCGAGAACTTGGACGCCAACGGCGCCGAGGTGATCGACGCTGCGGAGATGATCGTCACTCCCGGCTTTGTCGACACCCATCGCCACATCTGGGAGGGCATTCTGCGCAACATCGGCACCGATGTGCCGCTCGAGGGTCGGGTCAGCTACATCTCGTTCGTTCTCCGCACACTGGCGCCTGCGTACCGGCCCGAAGACGTCTATGCGGGGAACATCGTCTCCGCCGTTGGCGCCATCGACGCAGGGGTCACCTCGCTGCTCGACTGGTCGCACATCCAGAGCTCACCGGCCCACACCGATGCGGGCATCCAGGCGCTGCGCGACTCCGGACTCCGCGCCGTCTTCGCCTACGGGTTCCCGTGGTGGGGGAAGTGGGAAGAGAGGCAGCCGAGCTGGTTCGTCCGCGCCGCCAGCGAGCATTTCTCGTCAAGAGACCAGATGCTGACGCTGGCGCTGGCAGCTCCAGGACCGGAATTCACAGATTTCGAGGTGGCACGAGACCACTGGAAGCTCGCCCGCGAAACCGAAGCTCGCCTGACTGTGCACGTCGGTGTCGGTACGTACGGCCTCGAGGGCAAGGTGCAACGCTTCGGCGAAGCCGGGCTGCTCGGATCCGACACGACCTACATCCACTGCACGAGCCTCAACGACACCGAGATCCGGATGATCGTCGACACCGGGGGAACGATCACCCTCGCCTTCCCGGTCGAGATGATGATGGGTCATGGCATGCCACCGGTGCAGAAGTTTCTCGATCTCGGTCTGCCACCGAGCCTCAGCGTCGACGTCGAGACCAACGTCCCCAACGACATGTTCAACCAGATGCGGTCGGCGCTGGCGACCCAGCGTGGCTTGGCGGCCAACAACGGCGGCAGTCCTGTTTCGGCACGGGATGTATTGGCCTGGGCCACCCGGGAAGGAGCGAGGGCCAACGGTCTCGAATCGACGATCGGCACGCTCACCCCCGGCAAGAAGGCCGACATCATCACGCTGCGGACCGACCGGCTCAACGTGACACCGCTCAACGATCCCTATGCTGCCGTCGTGGCCGGGATGGACACGGGGAACGTCGACACAGTCATGATCAACGGGCGCGTGATGAAGCGCGGGGGTGAGCTGCTCCACGTCGATTGGAGCGCAGTGCGCAAGATGGTCGACGAATCACGCACGTACGTGATCGAGAAGTCGGGATTCCGGCTTCCCAAGATCTGAGCACAGCCCGCGACCGCGGTGCGGGCACGGCACACTCGACGACTGAGGCTACCGAGTCACCGGCGACCACTCGAAGAGCGGCGTGGCGTGCACCGAGCCACCGCTCACCTTCTGCATCCCGGCATCGAAAGTCTTGAAGAAGTCCGTCTCGAACAGCTCCTGTTGGGTGTCCTTCGAGTCGAGCCAGGCGAGGTGGACGAAGCGGTTGCCGTCGGGACCCTTGCGCAGCACCCGATAGGTGAACTGCTCCGGCTTCCAATTGGCGACCTCGTCGAGAAAAGCGGATCGCACTCGGTCGGCCTCCTCCTCCATGCCCTCGACGACCTCGTACTCGATCATCACGTCCATCGGTGACCTCCTTCCCCGAGCAGGGTATCACATACCGACTGGTCGGTATGTCACGACGATGAAGCGATGGAAGCAATGTATCGCTTCAGCTGCGCAGTGGCGTTGGGCGCTACCTGCTCCCCCAGCTGGGCGGCCACCACCGGCACACCCTCGATGACCGAGATGACGAACTCGAGCGCGGCTTCGGTGTCCTCACCACAGCCCGCGGCAGCGAGGAGCTCTCGGAGGTGCTCGGTCCACGCCTTGAAGTAGCTCTGCACCTGCTGACGGATCTCTGGGTGCGAAGCGCCGAGCTCCTGTGCCAAGCGTGGGATGAGGCGGCCGTGCGCCGAGATGAATCCGACCATGAAGTCGATGTGCCGGTACACACCCTCGACCGGAGGCCACTCGGCCGAGCCTTGGTGGGCCGAAACGAACTCCTGCCAAGTGTCGGCCAGCACCTGTGTGGCGAACTGCTCCTTGGAGGCGAAGTAGTGAAAGAAGCTGCCCTTGGTGACCCCTGCGGCGGCGCAGATCTCATCGACCGACGTGGCGCCGTATCCCTGGGCGAGGAACAGCGTGCGCCCTTCGTCGAGCAGCGCTCGGCGGCGCTCGGGCATGTCCATGCGCCGGAGCGTAATGGTACGGACGGTGCTGCCCGCGGCGCTCGGTACCGGAATCTGTCGCACCCGAGCGAGATGATGAGCCCAGATGATCTGATGCGGTGACGAGTCGAGGGCGGTGTACGGCGCAACGAGACATGAACAGCTCGACGATGGGCACATGTGGCGCGGAAGTGGACGAGCACAGCTCGATCGGCGACGTGCTGGGGCGATGCATCTCCAGGGAGGTCGATCGCCGAGGCGCCGCGCACGAGACACATCGTTGTTGACCCTTGACGCCTGCGGTCGTTGGGTGCACGCTGGCCAAAGTGCGCAGCACGATGAGGAGTGGCCCATGCGAATCGAATCGTCCGTCACGTCGATCAGCTGGATACCGTCCGAATCGATAAGCGGGGTGGCTCGTGTTGGCATGGACATCGGCATGAGCCACTACGACCAGCCGCCGCCCGATCGCGTCGACGATGCGGCACTCGATGAGCTCGTCGCTCGAGATCGGTTTCGGTTCGCCAACCGGCTCAGCGCTTGGATCGATGTAGAGGACGGCGAAGTTGTCGGGGCCGGCTACTCGGGACGCGCCCTCGTGGGCTCCACAACCGTGAAACTCGGTCTGGGTTCAGTCGTGTTCCCCGGCGTCGGCTATCCCGTCTTGCGCGAAGATCCGCTGATCGATGATGGGGTGGTGCGGTTCCAGCAGACGGCGGGGGGGCGAACCGGCGCTCCGTTGCCCCACCGCAGTCTGCACCCGCCGTATCTGCGGATCAGCGGGCCGACCGCGTGGACGACCTTGGCGCTCGAGATCAGCTCCGGCGGATCGTCCCGGTTCGAGGTCGTGGGCGCTTCGCCATTCCCGCGCCATTGGATCTACGACGCAACGGGTGACCTCGCAGCGAAGTCCGGGACGATCGATTGGAACGAGTGGACCCAGGTCCACGATCACAAGCACTCTCCGTGGCACGGTGTGCAACACGAGCCACTGATCTCAGCAGCCGAGGCAGAGGTCGAGCGCCAACTGTCCTTCAAGGTGATGGGTGCCAAGCCGACGATCCGCAAGCTGGAATCCGGCGAGAAGCTGACCGTCCAGGGCCAACCCGGCACCGAGCTGTACCTCGTGCTGGATGGCATGTTCTCCGTCGACATCGACGGCACGATGGTCGCCGAGATCGGGCCCGGGGCCATTGTCGGCGAGATGGCGCTGGTCGGCGATGGCGTACGCACGGCCACAGTTCAGGCGCAGACCCGTGCCAAGGTCGCGGCCGTGTCGGCCGACGTCATCGAGCGGGACGATCTCCTCGGAGTCGCCGCCGCCCACAAGCCGAAAGATCAATAGGCGTCGCGACCAGGGCGGTGCATTCGAGCGACCAGGCCGGGCAGCCCTCGGTGCCGTGCCGGCTCGACGGGATCAGTACGTGGTGGCGGCCGGTGTCAGCGGTGCGGCGTTGAACGTGTAGTTGAAACGGCGACACCAGATGGCAACCGTGGCGTAATCGGCGAGGTCGACGTCGGCGGGTATGTCGTAGTTCTGATTACCGAGGTTGCCCTTCAGCTCGCCGATGTCGACGAGTTCCTCGTCGTAGGCATTACGAGTCCTCGACAAGCGGCGAGGTCGAGAGGATCACCCGCAGATCCGGTCCGTTGGACACATCGAGCTCTTCCAGACGGAGCACTCGAGAGCCGTCGGGAAGCAGATACGCCTGGGCGATTCCAGAACCCGGGTGCCCGATGTCGATGAAGCTGCCGTCGGTGAACAGTACCGGCCCGGCGGTCGTAGTGGTCGTGCTGGTCGTGGTGGTCGTGGTGCTGCTAGTCGTCGGAGCGGGCGCAGCTGTCGTCTCGGCGGGGCCGGTGGCCGCAGGCGCTGTGGTTGTGGGCGCCGGCGTGGTCGTCGGCGCTGCGCTCGTGGCCGGTGCTGCGGGGAACGCCTCGTCGACGGTGTCGTCGAGGAAGAGCTTTTGCGGCTGGAACCACACCAGCACGACGATGAGCCCGACAAACGCAACCGCCGCCGCGGCGACCACGAGCCGCACATGATCCCGGATCCACCCGCGCCACCCGCCGCTGTCGGTGGAATCTGCTGGAGTGCTCATTCTCGGCGTCCCCGGGGTCGCCCACGCCCGGAGGGTACCCGCACCGGCTGCTGTGGCGGCGCCCGTCCTGTGCAGGAGCGGAGTGCCAGGCGTAGCGCTGAATCCTGGACCGGCCGAGAGCGCCCCGCTCACCGCATGCGGATGACGATCTTCCCCCGTTGCTCGGCCGCCCCGAAGCGATCCAGTGCGTCGGGCACCTCGGTGAGTGGATACACCCCATCGATCGAGGGCGCCAGCACGCCACCCTCGGCAAGGGTTGTCAGCTCGTCGAGACCCTCGTTCGCCTTCAGCCCCAGCAACCGGACACGACGACCTTCTCGCCTCATCAGCCATCCCACTGTCACGCACTGCAGCAACCGCGGCGTCGTGCCGCCCACAGTGACATACAGGCCACCGGGCTCCAACGCTCGGGCGTGAGCCCACGGCGACCTCGTGGTCTTCACGTCGAGCACCATGTCCCAGCGCCGACCCATCTTCGTGAAGTCGTGCTGCGTGTAGTCGATCACTTCGTCGCAGCCGAGTACACGGAGATACTCGAGCTTGCTGGCACTGTCGACACCGGTCACGTCCACCCCGTGACGCTTGGCAAGTTGCAGGGCGATGGCCCCCACCCCACCCCCGGCGCCGTTGAGCAGCAGGGTGCGCACTCGATCCACACGACCGAGGCGATACAGGCTCCCCCAAGCCAGACCCCCAGCGTGGGGCAACGTCGCCGCTTCCTGGTACGAGAGGTTCCTCGGCATCCGCCGCAGTGAGTCGGACGGTGCCGCTACGTACTCTGCAAAGGCCCCGAACCCGCCTGAGCTCAGGTCGCCGTACACGTCGTCGCCGACCGCCAGATCATCGACGCCTTCACCGACATGCACGACGCGTCCGGCGACATCGCATCCCAGGATCATGACCTTCGGCCGTAGCAGCCCAGCGAAGAACCGGTTGTAGACCGGCTTGGCGGTCACCAAGCCCCACTCCCAATCGTTCACCGCCGCCGCGTGCACCTCGACGAGAACCTCGCCGGTCTGGGGCACCGGTTGATCGACCTCACGCAGTTCGAGATCTTGGGGCGAGCCGTACTTGGTGAGAACCACCGCCTGCATCGAGCCTCCCCGGCTGGTGGCAACAAGTGTAGGGAGGGCGGGGGAGCCGGCCCGGGGGCGCCTACGCTCCCTGGGCAGGGCAGTCGATCAGCCTCTTCTCAAACCCGCCGAAGCTCCACGGATCTGACGAAGCCGGTACGAACTCCGCGGGCGGTGGGCTCCCCGCCCCTCCGTAATACACCCAGACCGCATCGCCCTGTCTCAGCAGGTCGAATTCACCGTGGGGGATGGAGAAGATCAGGGTGTCGAGCCGTCCATCGGGCGGATAGCGGCTGGAGGAGAACTCCCGTTCGCCGATGCGTAGCACCGGGTAGAGCGCCCGTGTCGGGAAGGGTGTGCTGCTCCAGACCTCGAACTCGATCGCCTGGTCGGTGATCGTGAGCCGCACCTGTCTGTTGAGCGTGTCATCCGCAGCGGCTGGCGCACATGGATCGGCAGCGGTCGGATCGGTGGCGCCCCCACCGACGAGCCAGAGCACGGAAGCAAGGATCGCGGCCGCAAGCACACCCCCGATGACCAACCGCACCTTCAACGTAATCCCGCTCCGTGTGACATCGGTTACCCCGCCGGCGGCGACCCAGTGCGAGTATGGCCCGGGGACGACGGCCTGGCCATCAGATTTCGATCCACGTATGCCACCGAACGGGTCGGCCGACCGGTAAGTTGCCGCCCATGGCGATCAAACGCATCTGGCACGGCTGGACCGAACCGGGCAACGCCGCTGCCTATCAACAGCTCCTCCATGACGAGATCTTCCCGGGAATCGAGGCGAAGGTCATTTCGGGATTCCGCGGCATCGAGCTGCTGCGGCGCAACCACGGCGACGAGGTCGAGTTCGTCACCATCATGACGTTCGACTCGATCGACGACGTAATCGCCTTCCAAGGCGAAAACTACGAAACCGCCTATGTCCCCGACACCGCGCAGCAAGTGCTGAAGCGGTGGGACAACACCTCATCGCACTACACCGTTGTGGAGAAGCGGGAATATTGACCGTCGAGTGTGCTTACAGCACCGATTACGCGGCGTCCAAGCACACTCGTCGAACGAGCGCTACTCGTGGAGCGCCCGAATCATCCTGTTGGCATGGGTGAGCCGCGCAGCCAGGCTGCGGGCGACGAATGCGTGGAGCTCGGCGGCGGCGCCCGGATCGGTGCGGCACACCCGTTCGAATGCTTCTGGTGTGAGGTGGAGCACATTGCACTCACTGTCGGTGATCACGGTCGCGGTACACATCTCGCCGCGATACAACCCGATCTCGCCGAGGACGGTCCCCTCGCGGAGGGTGCGCAAACGCACCTGGTCCCCATTCGGCTCCTCGAGGAGCACGGTCGCCCGACCGGTCGTGATCAGGTAGATCCCGGGACTGGGGTCTCCCTGCCGCATCAGCAGAGAACCCTCCGGCACGGTCTTCGAATCGAGGTAGCCGGCGAGCCGATGCGTCAGACTCTCGGGTAGCGACCGTCCCGGCTGGGCCGAGCCGTCGAGATCCTCGAGAAGCCGATCCTCGCACCACGCCATGCCGTGATCGAGGTCACTCTCGATGATCGCGACATCGGCGTACTCCGCCGCAAACTCGGAGAACTGCTCCCTGATTCCAGACTTGAGTCCGGTCATCACGAGCGTGAACCCGTGGTCTCGTCCCAGCAGAGCGATACGCTCGAACAGCGCCACCGCCGACGAATCGACCCCGGAAACCAGCCGGAAGTCGAAGACGACGTGGCGCAGCGGCTCGGCCGCGCCGAGTCTCGACTTCACGTGGTCGACGATCTGATTGGCCGTGCCGAAGAAGATGAAGCCCTGGAGCTCCATCACCAACACGGCGTCACCGACCCGCTGGAGATACTCGGCCTGGTCGAGAGGACGCTCGATGTTGCTCTGATGCTCGCTCGCCGTGAGCAGATGCTTCACCACATCGGTACGGCTGTAGCGATACACGAAGAGGGCGATCGCCGCAGCCAACCCCGCCGCCACTCCGGGGAGGAATCCGATGAGTGCGATCGTGACGACGATGCCAACCATGAGGCCGTAGTCCAGCCAGCTCATGCGCCGTCTCGCCTTCCACAGCCACTCGACGAGAAAGTCGACTCCGATGAAGAGCAGCAGCCCACCGATGACGAACTGCGGGAGCAGCTCGAGCACTGAGCTGCCCACCGCCACGATCGCCAGGATGGTCAATCCGGCGACGACTGCGGGGCCCCGCCGGCCACCGAGAAGCCGGTGGGCGGTGACCGTGATGGACATGTACAGATAGCCCGGCGGGCCTCCCAGCACGCCGGACGCGACGTTCGCCCATCCCGTCGATCGCAGCTCTGCGCTTGCGTCGAGGTCGCGGTTGGTGCCGATCTCGAGTGCGCTGAGGTACAACAGCAACGTCACCGGCACGAGGAGGAGAACTGTGACGAGGCTCGGAGCTTCGGCAGCGATGGCTCCCCAATCGGCACCCGTGATCGAGCTTGCGGCGAACCCCGGCCACAACCCGCCATCGGGAAACGGCCCGAGGAGCCATCCCCTCGTATGGGCCTCCGCTCGACCGACCCCGCTCACCCGGGAGACGAGGTGGAAACCGACGATGCCGACCACCATCACCACCAGGTAGGCCCGCGACGGCCAGTGACGTAGCGCGGCGACAAGAAACACGCCGGCGATGGCGAGACCCGGCCAGAGCAGGCCCAGCGAACCAGTCGTCGTCATCGCTTCGAGCGGCCATCCGGCGCCGAGGATGCCGAGCGATCCCACGACGATGAGGTATCCGGTTCCCGCCAGCAGTCCGCCGACGACGGGAAACGGGACGAATCGGGCGATCTCGCCGAGGCGGAACCTCCCCATCAGGATGAAGAGCGCCCCGGTGGCCATCGAAGTTGCCATCATCATGGCGAGCACGGTGTCTTCTGTCTCAGGGCCGACCACCGATGTCGCTATCGAAGCTGCTGCGAGACCGAGAATCGCGGCGCTGTTGTCCTGGATTCCGCCGTACATACCGGGGAACCCACTCCACAGTGCGAGGATCACGGCAATCGTGCCGGACGCGACGAGGCCGATGCCGATGCCAACCGGAAGTGACTCGGTCAAGGGGCCGGCGAAGATGAGTGACATGAGGGCCACCCCGAGCAGTCCGTTGACGAAGCCAAGCGCCAAACCGGTGGCGAGAGTGGCCGCGAGGTGGCGCGGCCGGAAGTCCTCCACCAGGGCCGCAACCAGGGGGGCCGTGGTCACTGTGGCGCCTCCATCGCGTGAGTATGCCAGCCGCAACTCGCTCCGGGACCGCCCCTCAGAGATGCGAGCTGGGTCCGCCGCAGGTGCGTCCCTCCCATGGCGGCCACTCAGAGACACGCCCGGTAGGAAGATGTGTTG
>JBFISM010000034.1:0-28506 GCA_041608535.1 Acidimicrobiia bacterium | reverse complement strand
GCCCACAAGCAGGCGGTGGCCGAGGCCGTCGCCGACGTCGTGCGGCGCCAGGTGGAAGCAGGCGTCGACGTGGTGAGCGACGGCGAGATGAGCAAGATCAGCTACGCCACCTATATCAAGGATCGCATCACCGGGTTCGACGGCGACAACCCCCGCCAGCCGCCTCGGAATCTCGAGGAGTTCCCCCGGCTTTCTCGAGCCAGCCGCCCGCACCGGCGGCACCCCCTCGTACAAGCGACCGAAGTGTGTCGGGCCGATCACCGTCAAGGACATGGCGCCGCTCGAGGAGGACCTGGCCACTTCCGCAGCCCCGTCGATGCCGCCTCGCCCGTCGAGGGCTTCATGAACGCCGCCTCGCCCGGTGTGATCGCCCTGTTCCAGCCGAACGAGCACTACCCCACTCACGAGGACTATCTCTACGCCTTGGTCGAGGCCATCCAGCCGGAGTACGAGGGCATCGTCGATGCTTCTCCACCTTCGCCGGGTTCGGCGCCGTCGACCCCGACATCGCCTACGCCAAGCTCGCTGCCATGGCGGAGGGGGCCGAGATCGCATCTCGCCAGAGCTGTGGTGATCGTCGAGTGTGCCTATTCACCGCGTAATCGAGGTTCCAAGCACACTCGACGATCAGTCACTGCAAGGTTCGCAGGAACGCCACGATGTCCAACAGGTCGTCGTCGCTCAGCGCCGGGTTTCCGCCCTTGGGTGGCATCGCCACCCCCGCTTCGTTGTCGGGGTGGTCGGCGGGACGTCCCTCGGTGATGAAAGCCACCAGCTCGGTATCCGACATTCCGGCAACGAAGTCGCTCGCCGTCAGCGCCTTCCCGAGGCCAGGAAGCCCGGTTGCATCGGCACCGTGGCAGCTGGAGCATGTCGCCACGAAGAGCTCGCTGCCGTCGGCTGCGTTGCCGGCGGCCGTTGCGGTGGTGGTCGCAGTGGGTGAGTCCCCATCGCCATCCGAGCTCCCGCCGCCGCATGCGGCAGCGATCAGCGCAAAGCAAGCCGCGTAGATCAGGAGCCTCTTCATCGTTTTTCTCCTATCCATCGTGATCATGGCCTTCCGTCTCGAGAGACGCCTCCGCCTGCATGACGTGCTCGTCGTGGTGGTGGCCGAGCAGGTCGTCCACGACCGGTAGTTGCTTCACCGTGTCCCAGTCGATCACCTCACCTCCGAGCTCCGCCGCAAAACGAGCAGCCCGGTCTGTGGTGGCGAAGGCGAGGATGCCGTGGCCCATCGGAGAGGCCACTCCGCGTACCGGGACGTAGAATGCCGAGACCGCACGGAGCCACTCCTCGGTCTCGTAGTCGTGCACCCAAACGGTCGCCGTGGACAGGTCGCCGGTCGTGCGACCGTGGATGATCAGACCCCCCAGATCATCGAAGACCTTCTCGGTTCCGTCGTCGAGCCGGTAGGCGGCGGCAAACCGGGGGTCGTCGACGATCATCCCGCACTCGATGCAGATGTCCCGCCCGTAGTTGATCTCGGGCGGCCCATCAGTCGCGGTGGCCGACGCCCCGCAGCTCGCCACCAGGAGGGCGAGGACCAGTCCACACACAGCTCTCACACGTCACTCCTGCCGCAAAAGCGCACCCATGCACCGCCGAGGGGAACCACCACCCAGGCCACCATCGCGACCGCCAGCACCGGCCGCAGCGATGCGCCGAGCGTGTCCAGGGCAAAGGTTCCCGCCGGACCCAGCACGTCCAGGGACCCGGTGAAGCTGGTGAGCGCTGCCAGACGGAAGGCCTCGATCGGGTTGGCGAGGGCCGAGAAGAACAGGACCCCGACGGGCATCCGAGTGGCCGCCGACGTGGCCATCAACCCCAGGTCGCCCACGAACACGAACAACAACCACGCAAAGATGGCCACGCCCGAGGCGCTGCCCGGGCGGGCGAACGTGCTGATCAGCATGCCGAGACCCAGCATGGCGACGCTCAGCAACCAGGCCAGACCAGCGATCCACAGGAGAGCTCCGGTGTGCTCCCGCACACCCCCCGCGACGCTGAGCAGGCCGGCCACACCGAACCCACCCGCAACGGCGACTGCAAGCGAGCCGGCGAGCCCGGCGAAGGTGCCGAGCAGCGCCTCGCTGCGGCTGATCGGATGGCTCAGCAGGAACCTGAGTGCCCCGGTCTCCCGCTGACCGGAGAGGCTTGCCGCACCCAGCGTCAGACCCATCAACGGCACGATCACCTGTACCAGCGTCACCAACGACGCAGACGTCCTCCCGAAGCCGGTGTAGCCGGTGACGTCGCTGTCGGGTAGTGCAACCGTGACGAGCATCGCGGCCAGAGCCACGAATGCGCCGGTCCACAGCCAGAACCACCGGCCGGCGAGGGCGGACCGCATCTCCCGGCGCGCCACGACCGCAACCTGGGAGAGCCGCGGCCGCTCGGAGATTGCAGGAGCGGTCATCGCCATACCTCCAGATCCTCCACCTCGACCCCCGCATCGTGGAGCAGGGCCACGGCCCGGCCCTTCGACTGCGCCGACACCTCCACGAGCAGCCCGCGACTGTTCGCCCTGGCGTTGAAACCTCGCTCGCTGAGCACATCGACTGCCCGGTTGACATTGCCGTGGTTGGTGATCACATGCAGCCACGCCCTCAGCCCAAGCCGCTCGGCGAGCTCGTTGGGAGCGCACTCCGCAACGATGCGGCCGTCCTCCATCGCCACCACCCGGTCGACGAGCATCCCGACCTCCTCGAGATGGTGCGACGTGACGATCATCGTGCGACCCTCGCGGCGCAGCTGTTCGAGCAGCCGGATCGCCTTGTCGCGGGCAGCGGCGTCGAGGCTCGAAGTCGGCTCGTCGAGCAGCAGGATTGGCGGATCGTGCAGCAGCGCAGCCGCAAGGCCCACCCGCTGGCGAAGGCCCCCCGACAGCTCGCGAATCCGCTTGGAGATGTGATCGCTCAGATCGGCCATCTCGACGATCTCGTCGACCCTGGCCGTCCCCAGGCCTCGCAGCGTCGCCGAGTAGTCGAGCAGATCGACGACCGACATCTCCTCGTAGAAGCCGAGCTCTTGGGGGACGTAGCCGATCACGGACCGTGCCGTCTTGCCGTTCCGGTGCGCATCGACGCCGGCGACCGTGATAGCTCCGTCGTATGAGACGTGGCCGAGGATGCAGCGGATCACGGTGGTCTTGCCCGCCCCGTTGGGTCCCCACAGCGCCACCGACTCCCCCGCACCGACCACGTGACTGAACTCAGAGACGACGGTCCGCTTGCCGTACCGCTTGGTGACGCGATCCAGCTCGATCACGGTCGACTCCTCCCCGACATACTGGCGGCGGCGAACAAGGCCGCCGACACCGCAACGAGCCCGGCTCCCGCCAGGACAGCCCCAAGCGCCGACGCCTCCCCCGCTCCCCCGACCGCAGGTCCGAAGTTCCCCGGGGAGATGAGCGGGGCCGTGTCCTCCAGTTTCGGTCGCGGGCGAAACACGGGGAACATCGAGGCGGCCACGTCGACGGCGCGAGCCGCCGGGGTTTCGACGAAGAACCGCAGCTCGGGATGGTCGTCGGTCAGCTCCGAGAACAGGTCGGCGGCGACATAAACGATATCGCCGGTGCCGTCTCCATCGGCGTCGTAGCCGGCGTAATCACTCCAGAAGTTGCCCTGCCCGTCCGCCGTCCAGGTGTTGCCGGTGAAGCTCCCCGACCCCTGCACGCCAACGTGCTCCCCGTTGTCGACAAACGCGTTGCCGGTGAAGGTGTTGTTCCTCACCGAGGGCAGGAAGACGACACCGGTGCGGTTGTACGCAAACACGTTCGACTCGAACCGCTGGGTCACCCCGGCCGCCGACGGGGAGTTGTCGAGGTAGAGCCCGACCCGGTTGCCGAGGAAGCGGTTGCCGGTGGCGACGGCTCCGTCGATGTCCTTGAGCCCGATCCCGTAGCCGGACGGCCCGTAGTTGTCCTCGAGGACGTTGTCGCGCACGGTCGGGTCGAGGCTGTACATCAGGAACATGCCGACCGAGTTGTCGAATAGGTGGTTTCGTTCGACGAACGCACCGTCCGAATACATGAAGTGCAGGCCATAGCGGCCGCCGCTGACCACGTTGTCCCTGACCACCACGCCGTCCGCAAACCACAGCACCATGTCCCGACCGCCGGTGACGGTGTTCCCCTCGACCAGGCTGTTGGGACTCTCCCAGAGACGGATCCCGTCGCCACGCCTGCCCAACTCGAGATTCTTGGCACCGATGCGGTTGCCGGCGACCACCGTCTCCGGTGAATTCCTGGCGAACACCCCGAACAGCACGTCCTCGAACGTGTTGTTGACGACGGTCAATCTGGGA
This sequence comes from Acidimicrobiia bacterium, assembly GCA_041608535.1. Lineage (GTDB taxonomy): Bacteria > Actinomycetota > Acidimicrobiia > Spongiisociales > UBA5794 > JBFISM01. The sequence continues at coordinate 24,201 of JBFISM010000034.1, read as the reverse complement.
GACTTGTCCGACGAGACCCCGGCGTTCTCACGATCGAGGGAGTCGCCAGTGTTGCGGATCACAAACCCCTCGATTGTCACGTCGGGGGCGCTCACATAGAACACATCCCCGTCGCCACCCCCGTCGACCACCGGTGAGCCGGCACCGATCAGGGTGAGGGGTTTCTCGATGCGGACCGGCCCGGCGTACGTTCCCGCCGGCACGTCAACCGTCGAGCCGGGCGCCGCCGCATCGACAAGCTCTTGCAGGGAGGACTGGGCGAATCCGGGCACGACCACCAGGCCGCCGGTCAGGACAACCAGCATCATCAAGACGCACGCACCGATGCGCCGCCTCATTGCGACTCCGCCTCGTCGAGCGCATCCACCAGCGGCTTGTACGCACGCCGATGCGCTCGCAAACCGAAGGCGATCAGGACGGCCGCCGCCACGGCCAGGATGAGGCCGGGTCCCGGCAAGGCGAGGGTATCGAACTGGGCGATCTCCGCACGCCCGAAGATAGGAGGAGTGAACTCGCCGACCGCAGCCGCCAACGGTGCGCGTGGATCGAGATTGTGCCCGTACACCCAAAGCCAGTACTGCAGGTCTGCCACGAAGATCACCGGGAAGAGCAGGGCCGGCGTCACGAGGACGACGACCCAGCGGCTGTGTATCAACCATGCGGCCAGCAGCAGGCCTGCCAGGACCAGCACCGCAATGACGGCGATGGAGCGCTCGAAGACGGCTCCGTCGTCGAAGGAGTCGAGCCCGACGTAGTGGTTGAGTCCCTCCAATTCCGCGACGTCGCCTTCGAGGCGGTTGATGAAGGCACGCACGGTCAGCCCACCGGGAAACTGCGGCGCCTCGAGCTGCAGGATCCAGTACGGAAGCAGGACCGAGACGAGCAACAGCAACGTTGCCCCTCCGAAAAGCGCACCGGGGATGCGGTAACGGCTCGTGTGTGCGTCCCGACTTTCGCTGGGCACCCTTGGGCCCAGGATCCGATCGAGGGCCGACCGTGCGATGGTGTGCCTCCTCTCTGACTCAGGGCTCGACGAGCATGTACCCGGCCATCTCCAGGTGCAGCGCCGAGCAGAACTCGGTGCAGTAGAACGGGAAGGTTCCCGAATCCTTGGCGACGAACCGCATCGTGGCCGCCTCACCTGGTTCCAGGCTCAGGTTGATGTCGTAGCCCGGCAACGCAAAGCCGTGCGTTGCGTCCATGGACGTGTCCACGTTGGTTATGTGCCACGTCACGTTGTCTCCCGCCTGAAGCTCGATCAGGTCGGGCGTGTAGTGGCTCCGGATGGCGGTCATCCAGATCTCCACGTCGTTGCCATTGCGCTCGACCCGCTCGTTGCCGATCTGGGCGGCGTTCGGATCGACCGACATGGTCTCCGGGCTCCACCCGATCTCCGGGTAGGTGGTCCACGGCGCCAGCTTGTCGGCCTTGATGATCTGGGCGTAGTGCGGCTCACCCATGCCGAGCGGCATGTCATAGAGCAATTGCATCCCGCCCGTCTCCGGGTTGGCGGACGGCTCCGAGCCGATGTCGATCAGCTGCAGGTTCTGCGGGAGCAGCGGGCCGGGTGGCAGGAACCGGTCGAGCGACCACTTGTTGAGTGCCACCAGGTAGCCGCCATCCGGGCTGACCGTGTCACCTTCCGCGGTGGACAGGTGGCCGATGTTGTAGTGGACCGGCAGCGTGCCCTCGAGTTTCCAGCCCTCGTCGTGGTAGGGAGGGCCGAGACTCCACCGCGCCACGGTGCTGTCCAGGAAGATGCTCGTGTAGGCATACCCCTGGTCGTCGAACTCGGTGTGGAGCGGACCGAGCCCGACCTCCACCTGCGCCTCGAGCACGGCGTCGAAGTCGAGGACAGGCACGCCGTAGGGATCAGGCTCCCAGTTCTCGTCCGCGATCGCCTGCTGGATCTTCTCGAACGAGTACACCGAAACGTGTGGGTCGAGCTTGCCGGACACGACGATGTACTCACCACCGGGGGTCACGTCGGCACCGTGCGGGCTCTTCGGCTCAGGCACGAAGTACAGGATTCCTTCGCTGACCAGCGTGTCGAGGCTGACCACCGGGAACCCGTTCACATCGAAGGTGTTGCCTGCGTTGTACTGCTCGACGAGCTTGTCGAGGTCGAACACGTGCAGGTAGTCGTTTTCACGAGCCGAAACCCCCGCTTCGTAGGGAGTGCCCTCCGGTCCGCTCTCCCCGGTGGCGCGTTCGGTGTTGAACGAGCCGCAAAAGAACCATCCGTCGGAGACGAGCTTTCCGGCGTCGCACAGGTCCTGCCAGTACGGGGGCAACTCGACGGCAAAGGACTGGTCCTCGAGGATCCGGCCGGACGCCCGGTCGAACTTCCAGAGCGTGACCATCCCCCGGTATTCGTCGTTGTAGTCGTCGAGCGGGGCGTACTCCCAACCATGGGGCGTGGCGTACTGGCCGCCTTCGATGATCCACTCGGTGTCGGGGGTCACTTTGGTCCCGCCGTGGTCGTTGATTGCGATCGGGTTCTTGACGATCTGTTTGGTCTCGAAGTCTCTGAGATCGACGACTGCCACACGTGCGTTGGCCTTGTCGTTGATGAAGACGAACTGGCCGTCGTAGTCGCCCTCGGTCTCGGAGAACGCCGGATGGTGGGTGTCGGCCCACCGGATCTCGAGATCACCGACGTTGCCGCCGTCGAGCACCGTTTCGGTGCCCTCGTTGCCGAATCCCCAGCCTTGCCAAGGTTCGGGTGTGAACACCGCGATCGACTTGAGGATCCGCATACTGGGGACCCCGATCGCAAACATCTGTCCCGACTGTCCGCCCGATGCGATCATCACGTATGGGTCGTGCTCGCCCGAGGGCAGATAGGTCTTCATTGCCGCGTTTGCCTGCTCGTCGGTGAGTGGCTGGAGACCAGCCGCCTCCCGGGCTGCGTTGACGTCGCTCAAGGCGGCGGATGTACCGCCTGCTTCGTCGTCCCCACTGGTACACGCTGCGAATATCAGCGCAAGGACGCCGACGAGTGCCGCCATCACGAACCAGGGACGCTGCCAGGCCGGCTCGGCCGAAGTCCTGGCCATCACTACTCTCCTTTCGTATGGCTCGACGCCATCGCCGCCGCCAGCGACGTGGCGTCGAGTTCTGCCAATAGGGCGCTCCGGGCCCTCACCCAGGCTCGGTGCATCGCACACTCCTCCTGGCTGGGGCACGGGGCGCCTCGCAAGACGCATTGTTCGGTGTCGGTGGGTCCCTCCACCGCATGGATCACATCGAGGACCGAGATGTCCTGGAGAGATGCGACCAGTCGATACCCGCCGCGTGGCCCGGGTGTCGATTCCAGCCACCCCTTCACGACCAGCGGGCGGAGGATCTGGGGCAGGTAGTGGGTGGAAGTGCCGATCGCATCGGCGATCGACCGGCCGTCCAGATACGAATCTCGGCCGAGCCGGGCGAGGGCGCGTAGTGCCAGGTCCATCCGCTTTGACATCTCGAGCCGCATCCGACCTCCGGAGATTCCCGAGATCCTGAGACAAGATCTATGTGATCGTGGTCACAAGTTGCCTGAGCGCAGATGATTCGACTAGGGCCGATGGACCCGGAGGGGGGCCGGTAGTTGCGTCCCCGCAGCAGACGAGGGGCGAGCCCAATCCATCGAGGCAACACCCTATGTCGAGTCTGGCGGCGGCGAGGTGGGGCCTCGCCATCGGCGCCGAAGGTGCGCCTGTCCGGGCTTGCCGGCCGACCGTTCGTTGGGCGCTCGCTGCCCGTTTGGGCGGGTGGCCGTCGACGTTATCCCGGTGGGAACGCCATCGGCTACGGCCAGAGGCGGTTGCCCTCCCACCCATCTGGAACACGATGGTATTCATAGCGGTCGTGCATACGGCTACGGCGGCCCTGCCAGAACTCCACCCGATCGGGGATGAGCCGATAGCCACCCCAGTGATCGGGGCGGGGAACCTGCTCGGGGTGAGCCGCAGCCAGCTGTTCGGCGCTGCGCAGCAACTCGGTGCGATCGGCAAGGATCTCGCTCTGCGTCGAGGCCGCCGCCGCAACCTGGGCGCCGTGGGGACGAGATGCAAAGTACGCATCGGACATCTCGGTCGCCACCTTTTCTACCGCACCTGCCGCCCGGATCTGGCGATGCACCTGCACCCACGTGAGCGACACCGCCGCCACGGGGTGAAGCGCCAGCTCCCGGCCCTTCGCAGACTCGTAGTTGGTGTAGAAGATCAGTCCGTGGTCGATGCCTTTGAGCAAGACCGTGCGCACCGCCGGTCGCCCCGCCGCATCCACCGTGGCCAGGCTCATCGCATTCGCCTGCGGCACACCGGCCGCTGCGGCCTCGTCGAGCCAGGCCGCGATCGCCGCCAACGGATCCTCGCCGAGGTCGGCAGGCTCGAACCCGTTCGTGTCGTAGTCCTCGCGAATCGATCCGAAATCGCTGATCGCCCGCACCCCCGCTTCACTCAGCGAACGGATTCGGAGTCGGATTGCCGTTGCAGTCCAGACCCTCGCCCGGCCGGTAGGTGGCGAACACCGAGTCGTCGATCACCTGTCCCTCCGGCGTGGTACGGCTGCGGAATGTCGTCACCCGGGTGCACGCCCGCCCCCAACTCCCGCGGCTCTGCCCGGTCTGCTCGACCTCGTAATAGGGAGTCGACCACACCTGAACGGTGATCGAGGTCCCTGTGTATTCCGTCCACAGCATCGCAGCGTACGGTGTCGTGTTGCGGATTTCGAGATCGACGTTCGGCCAGTTGATCGTCGCCTCCCGCCCATAGGGGTACCGGGAGATGTATATGGAGTGCGATTGGTACTCGATGAAGTCGAACCCGGCGAAGAAGGCAGCGTTGAACATGGTGGTGGCGAACTGCGACACACCGCCACCGACGGTGTCCACCAGCCGGCCCGAGAGGATCGTGCCCGCAGGGACGAAGCCGTTCGCTCGGGTTCGCTCGCCGACGTACTCGTTGAGCGAGAACGTCTCTCCGGGCTCGATGATGGCCCCACGCACGATGTCGGCCATGCGCTGGATGTTGTTCACCCGGCTCTGGCAGCAGGCGTGGTTGGTGGTGAACTCCTCAACGAGCTCGCGAATTCCGTAGCGGGCGGCTTGGGCCTCCCTGGTCTCCACGGGTACCACCGGCAGGTCGACGATCTGATTCGAGCCGGTGAGCAGCGCCTCGGCGATCAGCTCCCCCACCCCGTCCCCACAGCACTCCTCTGCGGGCTCGCCGAGGGTCACGTCCACCTCGCCATCCACAACGGCGAACTGGGGCGGCACCGGGTCCGTGGTTCGCCCGGCCATGAGCCTCGGAATCGAGGCTTCGATCCGATCTACAGCGAGCACCGGCTCCAGCTCACCACCACGCCGTTTCGAATCGATCCAGCGCCGAATCGTGTCGCGCCCCAGTCGTACCGTGTGCGGACCAAGCCGGATGGTCACCGGCGTGGCCGCCAGTTCCTCGGCGGCAGCGACCGCGGCATCGAACGTCGCCTGGTCCACCTCGGGCTCCAGCGGGACCCACCCTGCTTCAGCCGCGAAAGGTGGACCGCCATTCGCCACGGCCTCGCCCAAGGACGCCGCTACCGCGACTGGATCGACTTGATCCCCGATCACGCTGTCGACGATCTCGAAATCTCCATTTCTCCCCGTGAAGCTCGGCTCACCGGGCTCGGTGAGGACCCGGGCCGGATGCGCCTCGATCCATGCCACGGTTGCGTCCGGTTCATAGGAGTACTGCAGCGAGACGGAGCGCTGCCGTGACAGCGAATGCCACCACGCCTCGAATTGCTCGACGAGGTCACCGCCTCGTCCCAGGTTCAGCGCGGTTTCCGCCATCGCCTGCGAATCGAGCGCGATACCCGCCGCCCGATTGGTCGTAGAGAACGTCCGTGGAGGGACGGCTACCTCTACCGGGCTCGTCGCAACATCGTGGGCGATGACATCGAGCAGTGCCGCGAGCTCGCTCTGCCGCATGCCACCGATGTCGAAGCCTGCCAGCGTCACGTTACGCGGGACTGCATCGTCATGGACGAGTCGCTCGTCGATGAGAAAGGCGGCGCCGATCGCGGCGACTCCCAAGATCGCAACCGCCACCACAACTCCGGTCCAACGCAGAATCCGTCGCAGCACGGATGCGATGCTATCCGCCCGCTGGGTTTACCCCTGCCACCCGAGCGATGAGATCGCTCGCCCGACTTCAGCCTGCCTTCAGCACGCCTCGTAACGTGACGACGGCAGCGACGACGGCCATGTAAACAGCCATGTATTTGTCGGCGAGCTGTCGCATCAGAATGGGGAGGGGAACACAGCGGCGTTGCGCCGTACCGCGGGGGAGAGAGACGTGCGAGCAGACTTCAGTGCACCCGCCCGAATCCAGCATCGCGTGGCAGCGATCGCCGTGGTGGTGCTGCTGTTCCTGGCACTGTGGCTGAACCCGCCACGCCCAGCGTCGGCAACGGGAGACAAACCGCACGAGGAACCGCCGCCGGCCGACCACGTGGTCACACTCACTCGAACCTGAGCGGCCGACCTCATCCCGCCCGCGCAACGTCATCCCATCTGCGCAACGACCAAGAAGAGCTCGAGACAGCCGAGGCGTACCCGCTGTTCAGCGCAGCCGGGACCTCAACCAGTCGAGATCGGCGCGGTGCTCGAGGGCGTCGCCGGGGGTCTCCACGATCACGGAAACGTCGGTTGCGGCGACAACGCCGATGAGCAGATGCTCCGGAATCTCCCCTTTGCCCAGGTTCTCGTGCCGGTCGCGCCGGGAATCGTGGGGGTCCCGTGAATCGTTGCAGTGGACCAGGTCGAGACGGCCGGTTGCGGAGCGCACCGTCTCCACCGCCGTGGCCAGATCGGCGCCGCCGGCCCAAGCGTGGCAGGTGTCAAGGACGACACCGACATTGCGGTCGCCGATCTGCTCCCAAAGCGGACCGTAGTTCTCCAGCTCACGCACCACGGCGTTGCCGCCTCCCGCGGTGTTCTCGATGAGCACCGGCACGGTCGACTCGAACGAGTCGAGCGCCTTGCGCCACCGCTCGAAGCCAACGGAGATGTCCTCGTCATCGCCCACGTGACCGCCGTGGACGATGAGCCCCTCCGCCCCTATCGCCTCCGCCGCCTCGGCGGCCTGCGCCATCGTCTTGCGGCTGGGAATCCGGATCCGGTTGTTGGGGGACGCCGGGTTCATGAGGTACGGGGCGTGGACGTAGATCGTCACCTCACTTTCCCGGAGCTGCTCGGCATCCGCACGCGGCGGAGGCTTCTTCCATGACTGTGGATTGCCGAGAAAGATCTGCACCACATCGCAATCTCGAGCCGCCGCCTCGGCAAGCGGATCGCCCCCCGGCGTGTGGGCACCGACGAGCCTCACGCCGGCCCTGGTTCGACACCGCCGCTGCGCTCGGCACCGACCGCCTCACTGCCCGCCTCGGGCTCGCCATCCGGATGATCACGTCTCCACGCATCGAGCACTCGCTGGGCGTGCATCACCACCTCCTCGGGTGTTGCGTTCCACGAGTCTGCGTCCACCATCAACGTATGACCATCCCACTGGGCGCCCCACAACTCGTGCGGATAGCCGCTCGTGTCGAGCACGTTGATGAGCAGCACTCGTGCCGGCACCAGCTCGTCGTCGCCGTCCGCGCTCGAGTGCACCCAGCGCACGTTCTCCCAAGGCACGTCGATGAACGCTCGCGGTCCCCCGACGCGAAGCCGGATGCGTTCGTCGTCCATCTCCACGACCGGGCGGCGGGTGGTGAGCCCGACCACAGAGACCCCGGCGAGCACCGAGGCTCCCACCAAGAAGAAGGTCCCCCACATGAAGTCGGTCCGCTGCTGACTCAGGCCGCGACTGGTGAGCTGCTGCGTCTCCTCATCCACCTCCGGAGGTCCCGAGACGCGATGCACCCAGATCACATCGATCGCCGCCACGGTGAGGAAGATGGCCGTCAGAAAGAACAGCAGATGGCGGGCGAGCGACCGATGCGCCCGGAAGAACAGCATGACGGGAGGGTACAACAGCAGCGGCTGGGACCGACCAGAGCGAGTTAGCCTCCTCCCGATGGACTTCTTCTTGGTGCGTCATGGCCAACCCCGCTGGTCGATCGGCGGCATGTCCCAGCGCGATCCCGAGCTGACCGAGCTGGGGCACGAGCAAGCGCAGCGGGTTGCCAAGCACCTGATCAACGCCTACGACGTCACGCACGTCGTCCACTCGACCGCATTGCGAGCCATGGAGACTGCGGCACCGCTGCTCGAGCTCACCGGTGTGGAGCCGGCCGTCATCCATGGGATTCGCGAGATCGACATGCCGCAGTGGGACGCGATCGAGGAGGCTCAAGTCATCGAGATCTTCCGCACCGCCCGACGCAGGCCCCCGGCCGCATGGTGGGCCGGGCTCGAAGGCGGCGAGTCGTTCGTCGACTTCAGAGACAGGGTCGTTGGAGCACTCGATGCCATTCTCGAGGAGCACGGCATCACCTGGCACACCCAGGAACACCCCCACCTGTGGGGCTCCCGGGGCGACGATGGGCGGGTCGCCATCATCGCCCATGGTGGCACCAACGCCGTAGCCATCACCCATCTGCTGGGCATGGAGCCGACACCATGGGAGTGGGAGCGATTCCCGCTGGGACACACTTCGATCACGCATCTCAAGGCGATTCGGCTCGCCGGCGCTCATGCCTTCACCCTCCAAACCTACAACGAGCTCACCCATCTGCCCGAACAGTTGCGCACGTTGTGATCTTCAGGAGGGTCCCGGGAACGCCTCCCACAGACCGGAGTGGTCCAGACCGAGCCGCCACACCGCCCAGCCGGCCAACCCGTACTCTGCGGCCAGGTCGACCCGTTGTTGGGTCACCTCGTTGTCGACCCAGAAGAACCGGCCGTCGGCGAGATCGATCCGTTCGAGCCCGAATGCGTCATCGAACGATCGCTCTCCATCGAGACGGTCGAGTGCCGCAAGGGAGACCGCACGGGGCTCTCCCAAGGCGTCGGGGTCCCACAAGCGTCCATACGCCGGCACACCGAGGATCACCGAAGCCGGGTCGGCATACCGCAGCATGTAGATCAGTACTTCCTCCACCCACTCCGGCGCCGCCACCGGTCCGGCCGGCCGGAACCGGTTGTGCTGGTCGTACGCCATGAGCACCGTGTAATCCACCGCTGCGGCGAGCCGGCCGCGCTGCGGCGCCGTCGACCAGTGCGCCACCTCGGCAGGGGTGACGTCCCAACTGTCGCTGCGAGGGACCAGGTCGTATGACACCGCTCCACCCCACTGTTCGACCTGCCGGGAGATCTCCTCGACGAAGGTGGAGAGATCGGCTGCATCGTCGTTGTGGAAACCCTCGAGATCGATGTTCACCCCATCGGCTCCGGCCTGCCGGGCGTCGTCCGAGATGGCTGCAGCGATTTCGCTTCGCTTGCGCTCATCGGCCAGCAGCAGGTGCAGCCCGTCTGCGTCGAGACCATGGATCGCCGGCCACACGGCAATTCCCTGCCGCTGAGCCTGCTCCACGAAGGCGCCATCGACGGCACCGGTGACGTCGCCGCCTGCAGTCACCAGCCAGGTGAGCGGGGACGAGATCGTCACCGGGGCAGCCATAGCGAGCTGGGCGAGATACTCCTCCGCATCACCACCCGCCTGCCACGCCACGACCACATCCGGCTCCCCTGCCTCTCCAGACGTGCGCCACGGTTGCGCTACCACCAGTTCGGTCTGCCCATCCACCAATCGCTGGGACCACGCCACGTCGGCGGGGGTACCGTCGGGTGCGATGTAACGCAGGTCGACCTGGACCGGCGAGTCCACCGCCACCTTCGCGACCGGAGTCGTGGCATCGAGACGGGCGAGCACACCTCCGCCGACCTCCACCGCGATGCTCACCCCGCCTCGGGTCGCCAGAGCTTCGTGTGGATGCAGCCGCAGCGACGCCACGACCGCTTCATCGGATGCCTTCGGTGCTGCTGCGGTGGTGGAAGCGGTGCCAGCCGGTGCAGCCGGCGTCGAGGGCGGCTGGGGAGTTGTGCGCGGTGTCGTCACCGTGGTCGCCACCGGCCCGCCACTGGTCGCCGGCGTCGGCTCACCAGTGCAAGCAGCTACAGCGAGGAGCATTCCCACGATCGCAATAACGGCGGAGATCGCAGGACCGGAACCGGTCAGATCAACGCCCGAACCGTCGTTCCCGCAGGCTGAAGTCGCGGAGCGCCCGGAGGAAATCGACCCGACGAAATGCAGGCCAATACACGTCAACGAAGGAGTACTCGGCGTAGGCCGACTGCCACAGAAGGAAGCCGGACAGACGCGCCTCGCCCGAGGTGCGGATGACCAGATCCGGGTCGGGCATACCCGAGGTGTACAGGTGAGCCGCAATGGCGTCGGCGTCGATCTGCGCGGCGATGTCGGCTGCGTCCATGCCCCCATTGGCCAGCTTGGCGACCAGCTCACGGGTGGCGTCGACGATCTCCTGTCTGCCCCCGTAGGCCAGCGCGATGGTGAGCAACCGATCGCCCTCGGGACATTGCTCCCGCAGGGCCTTTGCCGCATCGGCGAGTCGCACCGGCAGCAGATCGAGGCTGCCGATGAACCGCACCTCGACCGAGTGCCCGTGGATGGCTTCCGGGATGGCCTCGAACAACTCTATGAAGACGTCGAACAGCTCGTCGAGCTGTTCGATGGGACGCTCCAGGTTCTCCATCGAGAGCAGCCAGCATGTCACGACAGGGATGTCGAGCTCGTCGGTCCACGACAGCAGCTCCAGGAACTTTTGGGTTCCCACCCGGTAACTTTGCGCGTAGTCGCGCAGGCCCTCCGCTTTCGCATATCGCCGGTGCCCGTCGTGGATCACTCCGATATGGCGAGGCAGATTCTTTCGATCCAGCTTCTCCAACAGCCGCCGTTCATACACCCGATACAGCGGCTTCTTGACGAGCTCTTTGAGTGTCATACCGTTTTGCCTATATAGTGGCCATAGCGGCCCTCGGGGAGCGTGGTAGTCGGGGCCGCAAGACATGATACGTCTGTATCGCACTGTGGAGGTTGCGAATGGCGATGACGCAGGAGCACAAAGATGCTCTCGCTAGAGGACGCCGCGAGTCCAAGGCCATCAAGGCCTACCTTGCGGCGTTGGGGAATCGAAAGCCGGGTCGGCCGGTGACACCCGACAGCGTTCGGGCACGCATCGGCAGAATCGAGCATAAGCTCGACACGGAGACAGACCCGCTCCGTCGCGTCGAATTGCTGCAACAGCACATCGATGCCAAGGAAACGCTCGTCGAGATCTCGAGCGCATCGGACATGGCCGAGCTGGAGGAGGCGTTCGTCGCCAATGCCAGGTCCTATTCAGAGCGCAAGGGAATCAGCTACGCGGCATGGCGCGCTGCCGGCGTGCCGGCGTCCGTCCTCGAAAAGGCCAAGATCGCTCGCAGCTGAGCGGCGGGCCGCTCGCGAGGCACAACTGGGCACGGCTTCACAGGACCAGGTCTGACTCGTCGCGGCCAAAGCCACAACGGATACCATGACGCCCGGAGGGATGGCCGAGCGGACGAAGGCGCTGGTCTTGAAAACCAGTGAGCCCCTCGCGGGTTCCGTGGGTTCGAATCCCACTCCCTCCGCGGATCTCGCTCGAAGGAGGCGTCGCAGAAGGAAGGCTCTGTCCCCCGGAGGCGGGACAAACACGAACCGTCACCCACCTACGCAGGGTCTTGGGGTGTGTGATGTCGCAGCGGGTACGGATTGCATCCATCCAAGAGAGGAGGGCGAGGGTGGCGGCGTGAGGGCGCAGCGGGCTCTCCACCAAGCCGCTCCGGATGCAGCGTTCCACCTCGGCGATCTCAAACCGGAAACCATGGCCCTCGTGACTCGTATCGATCGTCTCCGCGACGTCGACGCGACGCTCGAATGTCATGGTGGCGGGGTGATGGAACCGGGCATGGAGCCGCAGCCGACCCTCGCTCCCGCCGATCACGGCCTCGCTGGTGCCGTCGGCGAGGAAGCTCGAAATGCACGAGGCAGTGACATTGCCGGGGTGGCGTGAGATCACCATCGTCTCGAGATCGACACCGGTTGTGCCGAGGTGCGCTATCGCCTCGAACTCCTCGGTTGGTCCGGCCAGATGATGCAACAGAGTGAGCGGATACACACCGAGATCGAGGAGGGTGCCACCCCCCAGCTCGGGATTGACCCAACGTCGAGCCGGATCCATCGGAAGGAAGAACGACAGATTGGCATCAATGTGGCGGAGCTCGCCGATCGCTCCCGAAGCGAGAAGCTCCTTCGAGCTTGGGCATGAAGGGCTGAAAGCGCATCCACATCGCCTCTATCACAACCACGCCCGCTGCCTTAGCCGCCTCCCTCGTCTGCGTGCCGTGCGACGCATTCAGTGCGAGTGGCTTCTCGCACAGTGCCGGGACGCCAGCAGCGATACACGCCAGCACGTTGTCGAGGTGCCGATCGTTCGTCGTGGCCACGTAGACGACATCGACACCCGAGAACTCCGCCACGGCATGATACGAGTCGACGGTGTGGGCCACCCCGTGGAGCTCCGCGAACTCGTCGGCGGCACCGGGACGCGCCGAACCGACGACGAGCGGCTCTGAGCCCACGACCCGCAGCGTGCCGGCCATGGCGGAGGCAATCCCACCCGTCCCCATGATCCCCCAACGCAACCCGGTCACGTCGGGAGCCGGTGTATCGAGGTTCGGCGGCTGGACCGAGGTTGGATTACTTCTTCTTCGTGGCGACGGGCCGGAGGGCCTCGGCGGTCACAAAGCTGACGTGACCGTCATCCCACTCCACCTCCACGTTGTGATGATGGACTTCGACCACCTTGCCGGTCTGCGATGTCTGACCGACCTTCTTGGTCATACGGGTGACTCGTTGCCCGGAACGAAGCATTTCGACACGTACCTCCTTCGTCAGTCCAGCTTCATCGTTGGTTGCATCCCTGACCATACGCAAACGCATCAACCAATTGGGCCGTACGGCCCATATCGTCGGGGTCCCGACATTCCTAGGATATTCGCACGAGGCGTGGCGCCCGTCGAGCGAGCGCCTTAGAGAAGGGAAAGAAGCGGCGCCGAACTCGAGCGCTGCAGGAGGGGGAACTCCACTGTGAACGCTGACCGCACGCGCCGGCTGGGGAAGATTCGTCTGCTGGGGGTCACTGTTGCTGTGTCCATGGTTGTGGCTTTGTTCGCTGCAGCACCGGCCACCGCCGTCGACGTCACACTGCTGACCGCCGACGATTTCCGCTACGGCACCTACATCATCGATACACCGGGGACATACCGGCTCGCAGAAGACATCAGCTTCAACCCGAACTCACCGGCGGTCCTCGATGCCGCGATCGCCGGCGGTGAACTCCCGGCTCCGATCGCAGCGGGCCTCGGCATCACGACGCCGGTGGATGCGTTCAGCGCCGGCTTTCCCCTGCCCACTCAGTTCGCCCACGCCCCTGGCCCCGCATTCACGCCGGGTGGCCCGCTCGACGCCCGCTACGACCCGGCGGCATACGGCGTCGGCTTCTTTGCGGCGATTGCGATCGAGACGGACGGTGTCGTGCTGGATCTGGCCGGTCACACGATCTCCCAGCATCCCGAGCATGCCCTGTTGCAGCGCTTCTTCGCCATTATCGAGCTCGCCGATCAGCCGTTCATCCCGTCGCAGGGTCCAGCCGACTTCGGTTCCGGGATCACGTCGGCGAAGAACGTGGTCATCAAGAACGGGACGATCGGACTCAGCGCACACCACGGGATTCACGGCAACGGCAACGAGAACATCACCGTGCAGAACGTCGACTTCGTCGGCTACGAAGTCGGTGCCATCGCACTCAACGGGGTGGATGGGCTCACGGTGACCAACGTGACTGCTACCAACCGGAAAGACGTTCCGGTGCTGGGAACGTTCTCCTCCGGGCAGTTCATCAAGCACTATGTGAACGACCTGCTGCGGCGTGGCTCGACGACGACCATCGAAGTCGGTGGCGAGGTGCTCGATGCCGCAGCGATCGCCGCAGATCTCCGGAGCGCCATCAACAACACGCACCACGACATCATCGTCCGGCCACACGTCGTCAACCGCCGGGCACAGATCGACCCGGTCGCCCATCCCGTGGAGTACGGGTTGTTCCACAACGCCGACGGCGTGATCGACGGCAACTCGTATTCGTTCCTGCTCAACAGCCTCGGCGTGGCGGTGAACGGCTTCCCCTTCACGCCGGATGGGGTCGACGTGATCCCATCACGCAACGTCGTGTTCACCAACGTGCACGTGGTCGACCAGGTCGGGTCGATCAACGAGGTGGTGGCGGTCGACGTCGACGGCAAGGCGGCCATCGACCCTGTCGGAGCAGTGTTCCAGCTCAAGAACGTGCACCCCGACACCGGGGCTCCGGTGACGGCATCGAGTCTCGATGACACCGCGGCCGTGTACACCGGGAATCCGGTTGCCAACGCCCAAGCGCTGGTGGCCAAGGCCAACGCCAACGGCGAGTTTGCGGCGTCCTTCCTCGATGTGAGTCGGCTCAATATCTCCGCCGATCTCGTCGCCTGGGTCGAGGGTGCACCGGGGGCGACGACGCTGGCCGACATCGGGGCCTCGTACTTCTGCAACGGCGACTCGATGTTCCATGTCAACAAGGGTGTCATCGCCTTCAAGATCGACGCCGCCGAGAACGTGCAGCTCACCAACACCAGCGTGTCCGGGCTGCGCAACCTGGGGCACAGCGGCTCAGCGCTGTGTGGCGACTATCTCGAGGGAGTGTCCCACCCGGCAGCCACGCTGCTCGGCTACGGCGGCTCGGCGACCCGGGCATACACGTTCTCCGGCTCGCAGAACGTCACGGTGAAGAACGCCAAGGTGCGGGGTATCACGGCCGCCTATGGTTCGGCCACCGGCTTCGACGTGTTGACCGACAGCAGTGGCATCAACATCACGGCCGCCAACGTCAACGGGGTCACTGCGGGCATGGACGGCGATGTCTACGCCCCAACGGCAGGACCACACGCCACCGGCTATTACATCGGCGCCGAGGCGGGAGCGGTACGCCTTCAGGGAAGCTGTGCCACCAACCTCGTCGGTTCCTACGGGGCGTTCCCTGTCGACGACCACTCCGGTGCCGCCACCATGCGGGGCATGTGCCGCGCCGCCACCGCCCTGCCCTGAACGACCGAGTTCGACCACCGGGTGCGCCATCTCCACGGGGTGCGCCCGGTGGTCTAGGAATCCGACGAACCTAAGGCTGGAGCGCGCGTTTTCCGCGCGCTCCAGCCGAGAGTTTGCTCGGCGTCAGGTCACAGAACTGAACTTTCGGCTACAGATCGCGTTTTCCGCGCGCTGGAGCCTAAGGTTCGCGAGCCTCGGTTCGGCTGGCGGCGTGACCGCACCGACGAGACGGTGGAACGGCTTTCTCCGGCCACGTGCTGAGCCGCAGAGCACCGAGAGCGCGAAACCGAACGGAAACACGACCTTCGCCGAGCCGTAACCCGGCGGTTACCCACTCGAAAAGCACCTCTCTTACCTTCGCCACCACAACATCGTGCGATACAGGGAGGTCATGACATGAAACTGCATGCCTGGAGGCGGCTGGCGCTCATTGCGCTGGCGGCCGCAACACTGCTCGTTGCCCCCGCAGCGGCGGCGTACGCCCAGACCGTGGAAGAGGTGGCGACTGCGGCCAACGAGATGTGGCTCGTGATCGCCGCCGCACTCGTCATGTTCATGCAGGCGGGATTCGCCCTCGTGGAGGCCGGGTTCACCCGAGCGAAGAACGCCGCCAACATCATCATGAAGAACCTGATCGACTTTTCCGCCGGGGGGCTCATGTACTGGGCCATCGGCTTTGCGCTGGCCTACGGCGGCACGTCGGTCGGCGGCTGGTTCGCCTGGGGAGAGGTCTTCTTCTTCGATGACGCTTCGCGTGGCTCGGAGTGGTTCTTCCAAGTGGTGTTCGCCGCCACTGCGGCGACCATCGTGTCCGGTGCGGTTGCGGGCCGGGTCAAGTTCATCTCCTATCTCATCTACACCCCATTCATCACCGGACTCATCTATCCGATCGTCACCCACTGGGTGTGGGATGGTCGTGGCTGGCTGGCCGAGCTGGGCTACCTCGACTTCGCCGGCTCCGGTGTCGTGCACATGCTCGGTGGCGTTGCGGCGCTCGCCGGGGTCATCGTCATCGGCCCTCGTATCGGCAAGTACGACGAGAACGGCAAGCCACGGGTCATCGCCGGCCACAGCCTCACCCGAGGCGCACTCGGCGTGTTCATCCTGTGGTTCGGTTGGTATGGGTTCAACGCCGGATCCACATTGGCGTCCGTCGGCGAAGACATCGCCTACCCGGCGGTCACCACCACGCTGGCCGCCTGTGCGGGGGCCATCGGTGCTCTCATCGCCGGCTGGATCGCAGTGAAGCGCCCCGATCCCGGTTTTGCGCTCAACGGAGTCTTGGCCGGCTTGGTCGGGATCACCGCAGGGACGGCGTCGATCTCCTTCGGTGGCTCGGTGCTCGTCGGTCTCATCGCCGGAGCGATCATGGTGGGATCGGTGATCTTCCTGGAGCGCATCGGCATCGACGACCCGGTGGGAGCCATCTCGGTGCACGGAACGGCCGGTCTGTGGGGTGTGCTCGCTGTGGGTCTGTTCGCCGCCGGCGATGGTGTGACCCTGGGCACCCAAGCAGTCGGGGGCGCCGCCATCATCCTGTGGACCTTCGTCACGAGCTGGGCCGTGTTCAAGCTCGTCGACGTCATCGTCGGGATCCGGGTCAGCCCGGAGGAAGAGATCCGGGGGCTCGACCGCTCCGAGCACGGCATCGAGGCCTATCCCGAGTTCGTGTTCCAAGAGCAGCTCACCGCGGACACGGCTTCATGATCCGACCTGCCCGTGAACGCACCTCCCGGTGACGGGCAGAGGCGGGTGTGGCGGAGACGCCACACCCGCCTCGCTTCGTGTCCGATGACTCGAGTCAGACCAGCTCACCGGTCACGGCGGCCACTGCCCTAGCGATATCGCCCGACGCCAGCGCTCCACGCGCAGCCTCGAGCTCGGGAGCGACGAAGCGATCGGGACCGGGTCCACCAACGACGTTGCGCAGCTGGGCGATGGCGGCCGCGGTCGCCGGCGCCGGTTGCAGCGGACCCCTCAGTTCCACACCACGGGCCGCCACCACGAGCTCCACGGCGAGGATCCTGGCCACATTGTCGACGATGGTGCGCAGCTTCAAGGCGGCGTTCCACCCCATCGACACGTGGTCCTCCTGCATCCCCGACGTCGGGTAGGAGTCGACACTCGCCGGTGCTGCGAGCCGGCGATTCTCCTCGCACATCCCGGCGGCGGTGTAGTGGGCGATCATGAGGCCGGAGTCGACTCCGGGATCATGGGCCAGAAACGGCGGCAGCCCGTGGGACCGCGTGCTGTCGAGCATGCGGTCGATGCGGCGCTCGGCGATCATGCCGAGATCCGCCAGGGCGACCCCCATGAAGTCGGCGGCGTAGCCCAACGGTGCCCCGTGGAAGTTGCCACACGACTCGACCCGCCCGTCGGGGAGCACCATCGGGTTGTCGATGGCCGACTCCAGTTCCGTCTCCACCACCGTCACGAGGTGGTCGAGGGTATCGCGCACCGCACCATGCACCTGTGGGGTGCAGCGGATCGAATAGGCGTCCTGCACACGGGGGTCGTCGTGGCGATGGCTGGCGACGATCGGCGACCCCTCCAACATTGCACGCAGGTTGGCGGCGGAGCGGAGTTGCCCGGCGTGGGGTCGCAGCTCCTGGAGATCGGCGGCGAAGGGGCGATCGGTGGCCAGCATCGCCTCCACGGTGAGGGCGGCGACGATGTCGGCATTCGTCAGCTGGCTGCGGATGTCGGCGACGGCGAGACACAGCAAGCCGAGCATCCCGTCGGTGCCGTTGGTGAGGGCCAGCCCCTCTTTCTCCGCAAGCGTGACCGGCGCCAGACCGGCCCGCTCGAGCGCCGCAGAGGCCTCCAGCTCCTCGCCGTCCATTTCCACAGTGCCCTCCCCGAGCAGTGTCAGGGCGACATGGGCCAGCGGGGCGAGATCACCGCTGGCACCCAGCGACCCGTATGCCGGAACTCGGGGATGGATGCCGTGGTTGAGCAGATCCACGAGCGCTCGGGCCGTCTCGGGGCGGGCCCCGCTGTATCCAAGCGCCAGCGAGCGAGCTCGCAGCAACGTCATGGCCCGCACCACGTCCGTGGCGACCGGGGGACCCATCCCGGCGGCGTGCGAGCGGACCAGCGACACCTGCAGCTGGGCTCGCTTCTCCTCGGGGATCACCACCGAGGCCAGCGCACCGAACCCGGTGGAGACACCGTAGGCCGGCTCGGCACCGGCCAGCCGCTCCACCACGCGCCGCGAGGCGGCCATTCGCTCCAACGCAGCGTCGGTGAGTTCCACCCGGCTGTGACCACGAGCCACCGCAACGACGTCGTCGATCGACACACCGGGCCCATCGAGGTTGATCGTCATCGAGCGCAGCGTAGATCCGGTGCGCGAGAATCGCCGGGTACCTGCAGCAGTTCGAGCGAGGAGAGCGATGAGCGGACCACGTCCGGTACAGGCTCCGACCGGAACGGCCTTGTCGTGCCGGGGCTGGCCACAAGAAGCCGCCTTCCGCATGCTGCAAAACAACCTCGATCCCGCCGTGGCCGAGCGTCCCGACGATCTCGTCGTCTACGGCGGCACCGGGCGTGCCGCCCGCAGCTGGGATGCCTTCGAGGCGATGCTGCGCACCCTGCAAACCCTCGCCGACGACGAGACGATGCTGGTGCAATCGGGCAAACCCGTCGGTGTCATCCGTACCCACGAGTGGGCGCCCCGGGTGCTCATCGCCAACTCCAATCTCGTCCCCGATTGGGCCACCTGGGACGAGTTCCGCCGGCTGGAGCACCAGGGTCTCACGATGTACGGGCAAATGACCGCCGGCTCGTGGATCTACATCGGGACCCAGGGCATCCTCCAGGGCACGTACGAGTGCTTCGCCGAGATCGCCCGCCGCCGCTTTGGCGGGACGCTCGCCGGCACGATCACCGTCACCGCCGGGCTCGGAGGCATGGGCGGCGCCCAACCGCTGGCGGTGACCATGAATGAAGGAGTGGCGCTGTGTGTCGAAGTGGATGCGGATCGGGCGAAGCGCCGGCTCGACACCCGCTACCTCGACGTCATCGCCACGGACCATGCCGATGCGGTGCAGCGCTGTACCACCGCCAAACAGGAACGACGACCGCTGTCGGTCGGGCTGGTGGGCAACGCCGCCGACGTGCTCCCCAAGCTCCTCGCCGACGGTTTCGATGCCGACATCGTCACCGACCAGACGCCGGCGCACGACCCGCTCACGTATGTTCCGGTCGATCTGACACCGGCGGCGGCCGCCCAGATGGCGCAGACCGATCCCGACACCTACATCCGCCGGGCGCGGGCATCGATGGTGGCCCACGTCGAGGCGATGGTCGGCTTTCTCGATCGTGGCGCCGAGGTGTTCGACTACGGCAACAGCCTGCGCACCGAAGCTGCGCTCGGCGGCTACGAGCGGGCCTTCGACTATCCCGGATTCATCCCCGCCTACATCCGCCCGCTCTTCTGTGAGGGCAAGGGGCCGTTCCGCTGGGTGGCCTTGTCCGGCGACCCCGCCGACATCGCCGCCACCGACCGGGCCGTGCTCGACGAGTTCCCCGACGACGTGGCGCTCCGTCGCTGGATCGAGCTGGCCGCCGAGCGGGTCGCCTTCCAAGGCCTCCCCGCCCGTATCTGCTGGCTGGGGTACGGGGAGCGCCACCGGCTGGGGCTCCGCTTCAACGAGATGGTCCGCTCCGGGGAGCTATCAGCACCGATCGTGATCGGACGGGATCATCTCGATTCGGGCTCTGTGGCCTCGCCGTACCGGGAGACGGAAGACATGGCCGACGGCTCCGATGCCATTGCGGACTGGCCGCTGCTGAACGCCCTCGCCAACACCGCCTCCGGAGCGACCTGGGTGAGCATCCACCACGGCGGCGGGGTCGGGATCGGACGCAGCATCCATGCCGGGCAAGTGTGCCTCGCCGATGGCTCCGATCTGGCCGCGGCCAAGCTGGAGCGGGTGCTCACCGTCGACCCCGGCACCGGCGTGATGCGGCACGTCGATGCCGGCTACGACCGGGCGACGGAGGTGGCCGCACAGCGAGGGGTGCGGGTGCCCATGGCCGAATCCTGATGGCGATCCGTGACATCGCCCCCATCGGGCATCCCATCCTGCGCACGCCCACCCGACCGGTGACGCAACAGGAGCTGGCCACCGCTGAGGTGCAGACGCTCATCGACGACATGATCGAGACGATGCGGGCCGCCGGCGGCGCCGGGATTGCCGCCAACCAGGTGTACTCCGACGTGCGCATCACCACCGTCGAGGTGGCCGACAATCCTCGCTACCCGTACAAACCACCGATCCCGCTCACGGTGGCGGTCAATCCGACGTGGCGACCGCTCGACGACGAGCAGGTGGAGATCAACGAGGGGTGCCTCTCCGTGCCGCTGCGGGGCAATCTCCACCGTAGTGTCAGCATCTCGGTCCGGTATTGGGACCGCCACGGCGAGGAGTCCGAGCGGACGGTGCGTGGACTCACCGCCGGCACCTTCCAGCACGAGATCGATCACCTCGACGGGGTCCTCATCGTCGACAGAATCGACCCCCGCACCCTGGCCACCTGGGAGCAGTTCGAACTGCACCAGCGGGATGCTTTCGTGGAGCGCATCTCGGCATTCGTCGAGCGGATCGGGTCGTGACGACGGCCTTCTGGTGTGAGCACGCCTGGCTGGGAGGACCCACCGCCACCGACTCGGTGCGCATCGAGATCGGAGCGGGCAAGATCGTTGCGGTGCTCCCCGGCTCACCGGCGGGGGATGCGCTACGGCTCTACGGCCTCACCCTTCCCGGGTTCGCCAACACCCACAGCCATGCCTTCCACCGAGTGTTGCGGGGTACGACCCAGGATGTCACCGGAGACTTCTGGTCATGGCGGCAGGCGATGTACGAGGCGGCGGCGGGTCTCGATCCGGATTCGTACGGCGAGATCGCCGAGATCGTCTTCCGGGAGATGCTGCGTGCCGGGTACACCGTGGTGGGCGAGTTCCATTACCTGCATCACGATCCTGGTGGTGGTCGGTACACCGATCCCAACGTCATGGGGACGGCGCTCATCGAGGCGGCGCAACGGGTGGGGATCCGGCTGACGTTGCTCGACACGCTGTACCAGCACGGCGGGATCGGCTCAGACGGCCGCTACCAGCCGGCCGAGGGAGCCCAGCGCCGCTTCATCGAGACACCGACTGAATGGCAGAGTCGACTCGACGAGCTGGCATCGTCCACCGGCGACATGGCGAGGATCGGCGCCGCCATCCACTCGGTACGCACGGTCGACCGGGACGGCATCCGCACCGTGGCCGGTTGGGCACAACGCAACGGGGCACCACTCCACGCCCACGTCTCCGAGCAGCCCCAGGAGAACGAACAGTCGGAGGCCGCCCACGGCGCGACGCCAACGGCCGCGCTCACGGCTCATGGTGCCGTCGGCCACCGTTTCACCGCCGTCCACGGCACCCACCTCGCCGGCGATGACATCGCCCTGCTGGCGGCCGCACCGGCCACCGTGTGTCTCTGCCCGACCACAGAGCGAGATCTCGCCGACGGCGTCGGACCCTCCGCCGCTCTGGTCGCCGCCGGAGCCCGGCTGGCCATCGGCAGCGACAGCCAGGCCGTGGTCGACCCCTTCGAGGAGGCCCGGGCGATAGAGCTCAACCAGCGGCTGGTCACCTCCCGGCGGGGCACGCACCGCCCGCACGAGCTGCTCACCGCCGCGACCGAGAATGGCTACGCGGCACTGGGCTGGCCCGAAGGGGGTGCAATTCGCGAAGGTGCGCTGGCCGATCTCGTGACGGTGCGGCTCAACGGCCCGCGGATGGGTGGGGCCACCCAGCCGCATCTGCTCGGAGCCGCCGTGTTCGCCGCACACCCGGAGGACGTGACGAGCGTGGTGGTTGGGGGGGTGCAGCACGACTATGCCTGACCGCACTGTGGTGATCGACAACATCGATCTGCTCGTCACCAACGATCCGGCCCTCGGCGAGGGAGCGCTCGGTGTGGTGCAAGATGCGGCCGTGGTGGTCTCGGGTGACCGGATCGTCGCCGTGACCGAGCGTGGCGCCGCCGCCGATGAGCGCATCGACGCCGGCGGGCGGTGTGTCATCCCCGGGTTCGTCGATTCACACACCCACCTCGTCTTTGCCGGAGACCGCAGCGAGGAGTTCGCCGCCCGGATGGCTGGCCGACCCTATGCGGCCGGGGGCATCAACGTCACCACCGCCGCCACCCGGGCAGCAGACGACAACGAACTGCGGCGGCTGCTACGTCGCCATGTCGTGGAGACACATCGAGCCGGCATCACGACGCTCGAGATCAAGTCCGGGTATGGGCTCACCGTGATCGAC
Source organism: Acidimicrobiia bacterium (assembly GCA_041608535.1). Classification (GTDB taxonomy): domain Bacteria; phylum Actinomycetota; class Acidimicrobiia; order Spongiisociales; family UBA5794; genus JBFISM01. The sequence goes on along the minus strand of JBFISM010000034.1, from coordinate 1,728 downwards.
GAGCAGCGGCTTCTCGGCCTCGCCGCCGAAGTGACCTCAGAGACGACGTTCCTCGGCGGGCACGTCGTCCCCGAGGAGTTCGCCGGCGATGCCGCCGGTTACGTCGATCTGGTGATCGGCGACATGTTGCGGGCGGCGGCGCCGCACGCCCGGTTCATCGATGTGTTCTGCGAGAGCGGCGCCTTCGACGCCGATCGGTCGAGGACGATCCTCGAGGCGGGACGGGACGCGGGCCTGCTCCCCAAGATCCACGCCAACCAGCTCGGTCCCGGGCCGGGCGTACGTCTCGGTGTGGATCTGGGTGCGGTCTCCGCCGATCACTGCACATACCTCACCGACGCCGACATCGAGGCGCTGGCCGGATCCGACACCGTTGCCACTTTCCTCCCTGCCACCGATTTCTCCACGCGCCAGCCCTACCCCGATGCCCGCCGCGTCATCGACGCCGGGGCCACGGTCGCCGTCGCCACCAACTGCAACCCCGGATCGAGCTACACAACCTCGATGAGCCTGTGCATCGCTCTGGCGGTGCGCGAGATGCACATGACCCCCGACGAAGCCCTGTGGAGCGCCACCGCCGGCGGAGCCGCCGCGTTGCGTCGCAGCGACATCGGCCGGATCACCCCTGGTTGCCGAGCCGACCTGGTGATCCTCGATGCACCGTCACACCTCCACCTCGTCTACCGCCCCGGGGTGCCCCTCATCCACACCACCATGGTCGCCGGCACCGTGGTGTGATCCGGCGGGGGTCGCACCTGCACCGGATTGTCGGATCGTCGCTCGGTGGAACAGAAGGGGCCATGAACGCCGGCACCGCCACACAAGGTGACCATGTCCTCTGGCCACGATCTTCCTGCCCTTGCAACGTTGATACCAAGACCGGAAGGATGGTTGCGATGCGTAGGGTCTTGTTATTGGGCGTGGTGGTTCTGGTGTCGTTGGGATTGCTGGCAGTGCCGGTGTCCGCCACGACATCACCCGTGGTCGGACACTGGGAAGGGGTCGACGTTTTCGACGGCAGCCGGATGATCGTCAACATCAGTGAGGGTCCCAACGGCGTGGTGAATGTCGTCTTCAAGGACTTCGGTGCGTCGGCGTGTGGCACGGACGCAGACGGTATGTGGCTCTATGGCGGGCAAGCCAAGTGGCAAGGTTTCGTCGAGGACAACGTGCTCTGGACGTCCGGCCGGGGCGGAGACGGCGTTGGCAACGGTGCCTTGTGGTGCATGGCCAGCCCACCCTTCGTGCTGGGCGGGCCCAACGAGGAACCGATGCCGTTCGTCACCTACGATCCCGAGACCGACACTCTCACAGATGGATTCAGCCTCTTCTCTCGGGTGAGAAGCAACTAGCAGCCGGCTGAATCGAGCGGTTGTCACAGGCGGCTGCGACCAGCACCGTTGCCGGAGCGCCTTGGGGGCGACATGATGGAATCGTGGATGTCGATCGTGTCGTCGCCCGGACCCATCGTTTCCTCGAATTCCCGGCGGTGGTCGGGTACGAGGAGCCGTTCGTTGCGGAGTTGGAGCGCACCGCACGAGCGATGGGGCGGCACACCGAGCGGGGCGACGGGTTGCTTGCGGTGACCGGCGAGAGCGCCGAGCACGTCAGCGCCCACATCGATCGGCACGGGCTGGTCACCACCGCAGCGGGGACGCTGGCCTATGCGGCCCGGCTCGCCGCCGCCGCCCACCGTCCGCTCACCCCGAAGCTGCGCGCTGCGGTGTG